>JACPIQ010000086.1 GCA_016188005.1 Candidatus Rokuibacteriota bacterium
GGGTCAGGGTCTCGGCCACGTCGCCTCGCCTCCGGCTACGGCTCGCCCTGGCTCGCTCACGCTCGCCCTACCTCCCATATCCGCTCGCCTCGCCTCCGGCTCCGGCTCGCCCTGGCTCGCTCACGCTCGCCTTACCTCCCATGTCCGCTCGCCTCGCCCCCGGCTACGGCTCGCCCCACCTTCAGCTCGGCCTCGGAGGGGCGGAGGTAGAAGGGGAGCAGCGCTTCGGGGGCCACGCCCTGGCCGGCCTCGAGCATCGCGTGACCGAGCTGGGCAACGACACCAGGAGCCGGCAGCCGCCTCCCGGGCGGGGCCACGCGCAGGGAGTCGCCGAGCGGAGCGAGGAAGGAACGGCAGGGCTCCACGCCGTCGCCGAGCACGATCACGGGAGGCTCGAGGCGCGCGACCGCCGCCGCGGGAGGCAGCGCGAGATAGTCCCAGACTCGCACCATCCGGTCCCGGCTCCACCGGTACAGCGAGAGGTACACCTCGCCCTTGCGCGCATCGAGGAGCGGGCACACGGGCGCATCCGCGAAGGGCAGCGCGGACGCCAGGGCATCCAGTGTCGGCACGGGCGCCACGGGGAGGCCCAGCGCGAGGCCCAGCCCCTTCGCCGTCGCCACCCCGACGCGGATCCCGGTGAAGGAGCCTGGCCCGATCGAGACGGCCAGACCCTCCAGGTCCCTCGCGCCCCACCCGCAATCCTGGAGCAGCCGGTCCACCGTGGCCATGAGCCGCTCGGAGTGCGTGAGCGCTACCGAGAGCACGCTCTCCCCGACGAGGCGGTCGCCGTCCAGGAGCGCCGCGCCGCCGCTCAGGGTCGCGCTCTCGAGGGCCAGCACTTTCATCGCCGGCTCAGTGTAACACCTCGACTCACGGTATAATGCCAGCGAGCCTGTCAGGGCTCGAGGGACGCTCACCACCCACCGAGGAGGAGGCCTCGATGACCCCGCAGGCCCGCAAGGAAGCCGCCCTCATGGACGCCGAGGTCCGCGAGAAGATCCACCTGGAGATCCTGAAGCGCACCGGAGCCTACCACGCCAATGACCACATTCTCCTTCCCTCGGGTCACCACACCACCGAGTACATCGAGAAGACGCTCGTCACCACCGAGCCTGCCTTCACGGAGGGACTCGGGGCGGTGATTGCCAAGCACTTCGCCCCCTGGCCCCTGGACGTGGTGCTGTCCACCGGGCCCGGGGCCCTGATCCTCTCGCACTGCGTGGCCCGGGCGCATCCCTCCCGTCCCACCGTGATGTACGGCACCAAGGGCGTCAGCGCGGGCAAGCGTCGCGTCACCCTGCCGGCGGAGTTCCACCGCCTCGTGCGCCCCGGGACGAAGGTGCTCATCGTCGAGGACCTGGTGAGCTCCGGACAGACGGTGCGTCTCCTGACCCAGCTCGTCGAGGAGCGTGGCGCCCAGGTGGTCGGCATCGGCGCGCTCTGGCGCCGCACGAGGAGGGCCGAGGTGGACGGGAAGCCGATCTTCAGCCTGGTGAGCCGCGACTTCCCGACGTATGCGCCCGAGACCTGCCCCCTCTGCAAGAAGGGCGTCCCTCTCAATCAGGAGTTCGTGAAGCGGCGCGAGGCGCGCCGGCCCTCCTCGGCCCAGGAGCACGAGACCTCCTAGCCCCCCGGCCAATCCGGGGCCGGCCCCCATATCTCGCCCCTCCGGTGCGCGTGGAACCCTCCATCCGGTATTTTCCGCTTGACAGCCTTTCCACCCTCCCCGTAGAGTCCGGACAGACGATCAAGCGCAAGGACGCGCGGAACGGGAGGGAGGTGACAAGATGGCGAAGAAGAAGGCGGCCAAGAAGAAGAAGAAGTAAGGCGCCCGATCTGGCGCTCGGCCCTGTCGGCCCCATCCCGGCAGGGCCGAACCATCTCCGACGATGACTCCCGCCCGCGCGTACGGCCTGCTCCTGCTGGTGACCCTCCTGTGGGCCGGGAACTTCCCCCTCGGCAAGCTTGCGTTGCTGGAGCTCGGCCCCATCACGCTCACGGCCGCGCGGGCCACGCTGGCCGCGCCGGGCCTCGTCCTCCTCGCGCGCCTCACCCACGGCCCCTTCCCCGCGTTCGCGCGGCGGGATCGCTGGACCTTCGTCGTGATCTCCCTCACGGGGCTCGTCGGCAACACCACGATCTGGTACTGGGGCCTCTCTCACACGAGCCCCGTGAACGCCGGGATCCTGGGCGCCGCGGCCCCCGTGATCGTGGCGCTGGCGGGCGCCGTCTGGCTCGGCGATCCTCTCGCCCCGCGGCACATCCTCGGCATCGCGGTCACCATGGGGGCCGTGCTCCTCACGATGTCCCACGGCTCCCCGGAGGCCCTGTTGACGCTGTCCTTCAACCGGGGCGACCTGATCATCCTGGTCTCCCAGATCGCCTGGGTCGGCTACACCGTGTTCAGCCGGGCGAGCCGTTCGGAGCTGCCGTCGCTGACCGTGCAGGCCGGGGCGCATGTGGTGTCGCTGGCGGTGCTGGCGCCCCTGGCGCTCCTTGAGCGCCCGTGGCAATCCCTGGCGGCAGCATCCTGGGTGGGCTGGGGAGTGATCGTCTACGCGGCCGGGCCCATCGCGCTGGGGCACATCTGGTACTACCAGGCGATCCGCATCGTGGGGGCGGGCCGGGCCGCCGTCTTCATGAACCTCGTCCCGTTCGTCGTGATCGCGCTGTCATGGCTGATCCTGGGCGAGCCGATCCGCTGGTACCACCTGACGGGAGCCACGGTCGTCATCGGCGGCGTCGCGCTGGCCACGGCCCGCTGACCCGCACAGGAGGCCAGCGGAACGGGGGATCGTCCCGGTATGATGGGCCGGGAGTCCACGCAGGAGGAGAGCGGGTGGCGCGCAAGCCCGTCGTGCTCGTGACCGGCGCCAGCGGGGAGATGGGGCATGGCTTGATCCACCGCCTCGCCGACCTGGGCGCCTTCGATGTCCTCGCCCTGGACGTCCGGGGTCTGGACCCGGCTCTTGCGCGCCGCTGCGCGGCGGTGCGGATCGGGGACATCCTCGACCGGCATCTCCTCGACCGCCTGAGGAGCGAGTTCGAGATCTCCGTCGTCTTCCATCTGGCGGCCCTTCTCTCCACCCGCGCCGAGTTCATCCCCGAGACCGCCCATGAGGTCAACGTGCAGGGCACGCTGGGCGTGCTCCGCCTGGCGCTCGAGGAGGCCCGCTCGCTGGGCCGCCCGGTGAAGGTCCTCTTCCCGAGCTCCATCGCCGTCTACGGGTTGCCGGACCTCGCGGCCAAGCGCGCGGCCGGCCGGGTCGCCGAGGACCGTTGGCTCGGCCCCATCACGATGTACGGCTGCAACAAGCTCTACTGCGAGCACCTGGGCCGCTACTTCGCCCGCCACTACCGCCAGCTCGCCGCGCCGGGCGGGCTCGGGGGCGTCGACTTCCGCGCCATCCGGTTCCCCGGGCTCATCTCGGCCTTCACGCTGCCCAGCGGGGGGACCAGTGACTACGCCTCGGAGATGCTCCACGCCGCCGCCCAGGGGCGCTCCTATACCTGCTTCGTCCGCGAAGACACACGGCTCCCCTTCATGGCGATGCCCGACGCCATCGGAGCCCTGCTCGCCCTGATGGAGGCGCCAGGCGAGTCGCTGACAACCCTCGTGTACAACGTCGGGGCCTTCAGCCCGAGCGCCGGCGAGATCGCCGATCTGGTACACGCGGCCTTCCCGGCCGGGCAGATCGCCTTCGCGCCGGATCCGCGCCGCCAGGCCATCGTGGACTCCTGGCCGGAGGATGTCGATGACGCGCGGGCCCGGCACGACTGGGGCTTCCGGCCGGCCTACGATCTCGGGCGCGCCTTCGGCGAGTACCTGCTGCCCAATGTCCGGCGCCGCTACGCCGGGCCCTGAGCGAGGAGGGGGGCCGGCGCGCGCCGCCGCCCCCAGGGAGGGCGACCATGTACGGGGAGGTCAGGAGGCGGCTGGAGAGCGAGCTCGACGAGATCCGCCAGGCGGGACTCTGGAAGGGCGAGCGGGTCATCGAAGGGCCGCAGGGAGCGCGGGTGGCCGTCGCCAGCCGGGAAGTGCTGAACTTCTGCGCCAACAACTACCTCGGCCTGGCCAACGACCCCGCACTGCTCCGCGCCGCCCGGGAGGGGCTCGAGCGCTGGGGCCTCGGCCTGGCCAGCGTGCGCTTCATCTGCGGCACCCAGCGCGTCCACACGGAGCTCGAAGCCGCCCTGGCGCGCTTCCTCGGCACGGAGGACGCGATCCTCTACACCTCCTGCTTCGACGCCAACGGCGGGCTCTTCGAGACGCTCATGGGCGAGCCGGACGCCGTCATCTCCGACGCGCTCAACCACGCCTCCATCATCGATGGCATCCGCCTCTGCCGCGCCCAGCGCCACCGCTACGAGCACGCCGACATGGCCGATCTCGAGCGCGCCCTGCACGCCACGCGGGAGGCCCGCACGCGGCTCATCGCCACCGACGGTGTCTTCTCCATGGACGGCGACGTGGCGCCCCTCCGCGAGATCTGCGACCTGGCCGACCGCTACGATGCCCTCGTGATGGTGGACGACAGCCACGCCACCGGCTTCTTCGGCCCCACCGGTCGGGGCACCCCCGAGCACTGCGGGGTCGCCGGCCGCGTGGACATCGTCACCTCCACGCTCGGCAAGGCGCTCGGCGGCGCCAGCGGCGGCTTCACGGCCAGCCGCCGCGAGGTGGTCGCCCTCCTCCGCCAGCGCTCGCGCCCCTACCTGTTCTCCAACACGCTGCCCCCGGCACTGGTCTGCGCCTCCCTGGCCTGCCTCGAGATCCTCTCGGGGAGCACCACGCGGCGCGACCGGCTCGAGGCCCACACCCGCTGGTTCCGCCGCGCCATGACCCAGGCCGGCTTCGCCATCCGCCCGGGCGAGCACCCGATCGTCCCCATCATGCTGGGCGACGCGCACCTCGCCCAGGGGATGGCCGCCGCGCTCCTCCAGGAAGGGATCTACGTGGTCGGCTTCGCCTACCCCGTCGTGCCGAAAGGTCAGGCCCGCATCCGCGTCCAGCTGAGCGCCGCGCACGAGCCCGCCCACCTCGAGCGAGCGGTGGCCGCCTTCGTCAAGGTCGGCCACGCCCTCGGCGTCCTCTGACCCCCCGCCCGGCCTGCTACGGGGCGAGCCAGACCTTCATGAACGTGTTGTTGTCGTAGGTGGTCACACCCGGCCTGTAGTTCCGGAGCCGCTTGTCCTTGAAGAACCACCCCTCCACCCAGCCCACTGCGAGGGAGGAGTGGTCGCCCCGTCCGAGGATGTGACGCTGGAGCTCCCAGTACAGCGCCTTGCGCCTGTCGCGATTCGACTCCCGGAGCGCGCGGGCGGCGAGATCGTCCACCTTCGAGTCTGACCAGCGGCCCCAGTTGCTGCCCGCCTCGGTCGTGTAGGCGATGTGGAAGACGGCGGAGGGGTCGTTGACGTCCATGCTCCGGTCCTGGGTGGCGATCAGGAGGAAGTCCCCCTTGCCGAAGGCCGCGAAGCCCGCCGCGCTCTCGTGGGTCTTGAGTGTGCCGCGGATGCCGATCCGCCTGAGCTGGGCCAGCACGAGCTGCGCCCTGTCCACGTAGTTGCCCACCGAGCGCGTGGCCACCTCGATGTCGAGGCCTCCCGGGTGGTGCTTCTCGACCAGCCGCTTGGCCTCGGCCACGTCCGCGTCCTTGGGCTGGCGGCAGCCCGGCACTTTGCTCACCTCCTCGAGCGGCAGCGCGAAGTCGCCGACCAGCTTCGGGTCGAGGATGGCGCAGGGCACGCCCGCGCCCTCCAGCGCCTTGCCGACCAGCTCCTGGCGGTCGACAGCGAGGTTGACGGCGCGCCGGAGGTCGGGGTTATTGAAGGGCGGCTTCGTGGCGTTCAGGTAGATGAGGAAGAGGGTATTGATCGACGTCTGGAAGATCTCCACGTCGTCCCGCGCGCGCCTGAGCTCGTCGGCCTGCGTCTTCCGCATGGCCGGCCAGGCATCCCAGAGCATGATCTTGCTCGCCTTCGCAGCGGCCACCTGGGTGGGTCCGCCCACCAGGATGAACTGCTTGACGCCGTCCAGATACGGGAGCCCCGGGATGAAGTAGTTCGGGTTGCGCTCCCACTCGATCACGCTGCCGCGCTCGTACTTCTTGAACCTGAACGGCCCCGTGCCGATCTGTGCCTCGGGCCCGTTGAGATCGCCGTACTTGGCGAGGATGTGCTTGGCCGCGATCCGGCACCACGCGGAGGCCACCGAGGGCACGAAGGGCGCCGCCGGGAACTTCAGCTGGAAGGTCACCGTGTGCGGGTCCACCGCCTCCACGCTCGCCACCATGGGCTTGAGCGAGGCGCCGCACTTGGGGCTCTTGAAATCAGGCCGCAGGACGCGGTCGAAGGTCGCCTTCACGTCGGCCGAGGAGAAGGGCTGGCCGTCATGCCACCTGACCCCCTTGCGCAGATGGAAGGTGTAGGTCTTCCCATCGGGTGACACGGTCCAGCGCTCGGCAAGGTCACCGATCACCTTGGTGGGCTCGTCGGGATCGTAGTGGAGGAGCCCGCTGTAGACACCCGCCGTGGCCTGCTGGACGACCAGCGGCGACTCGGCGTGGACGTCCAGCCGGCCGGGATCGCCATAGTCGAACCAGGTGAGCACCCCGCCGCGGCGCGGCTTCTCCTGGGCCGCCGTCCAGGGCGTCCCGAGCGCGGCGAGCAGCAGGAGCGCGGCGATGACACCGATCACCCGCGAGGTCCTCATGGCTCCCTCTCCTTTCGGTCCCGGCTAGCCGAGACCCCCGCGCAGGCGCGGGTCGGTGACGTCACGGATCGAGTCCCCGAGCAGGTTCAGCCCGAAGACAGCCAGGCTGATGGCCAGGCCAGGGAAGAATACCATCCACGGGGCCGTCTCGATGGCCTGCACGCCGGCCGTGAGCATGCCCCCCCAGGACGGGTCGTCCGGGGGGGCCCCGGCGCCGAGGAAGGAGAGCGAGGCCTCCACCACGATGGCGTAGGAGACGTTGGTCGTGAGGAGCACGATGTAGCTCGCCAGGCAGTTGGGGAGCAGGTGGCGAGAGATGATGCGCCAGTGCGAGCCGCCGGCCGCCCGTGCCGCCTCGACATACGGCGCCGCCGCGACGCCCAGGGCCACGGCGCGCACCGTCCGCGCCGCCGTGGGGGTGAGCAGGATGATCAGGGCCAGGATGACATTGGTCACCGACTGGCCCAGCGCCGCCATCAGGGCCAGCGCAAGGATGATGGGCGGCAGCGCCATGAGACTGTCGACCACCCGCTGGCTGCCGATGTCGGCGAGCCCGCCGAGGTAGGCCGTCGCGACGCCCCACAGCGCGCCCAGCGTGATCCCGACGACGACCGAGGCAAGCCCCACGTAGAGGGACAGGCGCGCCCCCCAGATCACCCGGCTCAGCACGTCACGCCCGACCTGATCCGTGCCCATGAGGAACTCCGCGCTCGGGGCGAGGTAGGGGGCGAAGGCCGTCTCCTTGGGCCCGTGGGGCGCCAGCCGCGGCGCCAGGAGGGCCACGCCCACCAGCACGAGGACCACCAGGGCGCCGGCGGCGCCGAGGGGCTGGCGGAGGGCGAGGCGCCCGGCGGCGGCGAGCATGTCAGGCGTAGCGGATCCGCGGATCCAGCCAGGCGTACGTCAGATCCACGAGGAGGTTCACCGTGAGGAAGACCACGGCCATCACGAAGATCATGGCCTGCACCGTCGGGTAGTCCCGCTGCGCCACCGCGTGCACCAGCGCCGTGCCCATGCCGGGCACGACGAAGATGATCTCCATGATGACGAGCCCGCCGAGCAGCCGGCCGCCCCACCACCCGACGAAGGTCACCACCGGCAGGAGCGAGTTCCGCATCGCGTGCCGGTACACCACCGCCCGCTCCCGCAGGCCCTTGGCCCGCGCCGTGCGGACATAGTCCTGGCGGATCACCTCGAGCATCTCGGAGCGCGTGAGCCGCGTGATGGGCGCGCTGATGTAGTAGGCCTGGCAGAGCGCCGGCCAGATGAGCTGCTTGAGATTCTCGAGCGGGCTCTCCGTGAAGGCGACGAACTCGAGTGGCGGCATCCACCGGAAGAGCCGCCCCAGGCCGTAGAGGATGAGGGCGCCGGTGACGAAGAGCGGCAGGCTGAGCCCGCTCAGGCTCACGGCGCGCGCCAGGTAGTCGAGCGCGCCGTTCTGGCGCACGGCCGAGACGACGCCGAGCGGCACGGCCCAGGCCACGGCGAGGGCCAGCGTCAGGAGCGCCAGCTCCATGGAGCGCGGGAAGCGCTCGCGGAGGATGTCGCCGACCGGCCGCCGCTGCGTGTAGGACTGGCCGAAGTCGCCGCGCACGGCGCCGCCGGCCCAGGCCAGGTACTGGCTGACGACGGGGCGGTCCAGTCCGAGCTCCTGCCGGATCTCCTGGATCTGCCTCCGCTGGATCGCGCTCGACTCGGAGCCGCTCTGATAGACGAGGATCTCGGCGATGTCGCCGGGCACGAGCCGCATCAGCACGAAGACCAGCACCGAGGCCCCGACGAGGGTGGGGATGAAGAGCCCGAGGCGCCGGAGCACGTAGCTGCGCATGGGGTGGCAGGTATGCTACCGGCGCCGGGCGAGCCAGGTCAAGGCGGCCCGGTGATCAGCGGCGGGGAGCGCCCTTGACGGGCTTCGCGAGCTTGCCCTTCTCCCCGTCCTTGATGAGCCCCTTCACCTCGTCCATGAACTGCGAGATGTCCTTGAACTGGCGGTAGACGGAGGCGAAGCGGACATAGGCCACCTGGTCGAGCTTCTGGAGGTGCTCCATCACCAGTTCGCCGAGCTCCTTGCTCGTGATCTCCTTCTCGGCCCGCTCGTGGAGCCTGGCCTCGATCTCGGCCACCACGTCGTCCACCGCCTGGACTCCCACGGAGCGCTTCTCGCAAGCCTTGAGGATGGAACCGCGGAGCTTCTGCCGGTCGAAGGACTCGCGCCGTCCGTCCCGCTTGACCACGTGCGGGAGCACGTCCTCGACGTACTCGTAGGTGGTGTAGCGGCGGTGACACTTGAGACACTCGCGCCGGCGCCGGATGAACTCGCCGTCGCGTCCCACGCGCGAGTCCACCACCCGGTCCTCGCTGTGGCCGCAGAAGGGGCACTTCATGCGCGGAGGCGCTCGGCGTAGAGCGGGAAGTGGGCGGTGAGGCCCTGGACCTCGGCCCGCACCGCGGCCTCCACGGAGGCGTTGCCGAGATTGGTCAGGACCCGGTCCACCAGCGCCGCGATCTGGGCCATCTCCGGCTCCCGCATGCCGCGGGTGGTCACCGCGGGGGTCCCGACCCGGATCCCGCTGGTCACCATCGGGCTCTTGGTGTCGAAGGGGATACCGTTCTTGTTGACCGTGATCCACGCCCGGTCGAGGGCCTCCTGCGCCTCCTTGCCCGTGATCCCCTTGGGCGTGAGGTCCACCAGCATGAGGTGCGTGTCGGTGCCGCCCGAGACGAGGCGGTACCCGCGCCCCGCGAGGGCCTCGGCCAGCGCGCGGGCGTTGCGGACGATCTGCCCCTGGTAGCCGCGCCACTCGGGGCTCTGCGCCTCGCGGAAGGCCACGGCCTTGGCCGCGATGACGTGCATGAGCGGGCCGCCCTGGATGCCGGGAAGCACGACCCGGTCCAGGGCCGCGGCATGCTGCGCCCGGCACATGACCATGCCGCCGCGAGGCCCGCGCAGCGTCTTGTGCGTCGTCGTGGTCACGAAGTCGGCGTACGGGATGGGCGAGGGGTGGAGGCCCGCCGCCACGAGGCCGGCTGGATGCGCGATGTCGGCCATGAGGGCCGCGCCCACCTCGTCGGCGACCTGGCGGAACGGCTGGAAGTCGATGGCCCGCGGGAAGGCCGACCCGCCGGCGATGATGAGCTTCGGGCGGTGCTGGCGCGCGAGGTCGCGCACCTGGTCGAGGTCGATACGCTCTGTCTCGCGCGTCACGCCGTAGGCGACGATGCGGTAAAGCTTGCCGGAGAAGTTCAGCGGGTGGCCGGCCGTGAGGTGGCCGCCGTGAGCGAGGTTCGACCCGAGGACCGTGTCCCCGGGCTGGAGCAGCGTCATGTAGACCGCCATGTTGGCCTGGGAGCCCGAGTGCGGCTGCCCGTTGACGTGCTCCGCGCCGAAGAGCTCCTTGGCGCGCGCGATGGCCAGCTCCTCGGCGATGTCCACGATCTCGCAGCCACCGTAGTATCGCCGGCCCGGGTAGCCTTCGGCGTACTTGTTGGTGAGGACGGAGCCCGTGGCCTCGAGCACGGCCTCGGAGACGAAGTTCTCGGAGGCGATCAACTCCAGGTTGCGCGCCTGCCGCTCCGTCTCCGCGCGGATGGCCTTGGCGACCTCCGGGTCCACCTGCTCGAGCCAGCCCATGTCCGCCCCCGTTACGCCTCGCCCGTCGCCCGGTCGGCATGGCGGCGCTCGACGGCGGTGATCTTCTCCACGCGTCCGCTGTGGCGCCCGCCGGCGAAGCCGGTGTCGAGCCACACCTTGACGATCTCCAGCGCCATCTCCGCCCCCATCAGGCGGCCACCGAGAGCCAGCACGTTGGCGTCGTTGTGCTCACGGCTCATGCGGGCGGTGTAGAGATCGGCGCAGGCCGCCGCGCGAACGCCGGGGACCTTGTTGGCCGTGATAGCCATGCCGACGCCGGTGCCGCAGACGAGGATGCCGCGCTCCACCTTGCCGACCGCCACCGCCTCGGCCACCTGGGCGGCGTAGTCCGGGTAGTCCACCGCGTCGGGGGAGTGGGTGCCGAAGTCGAGCACGGGCCGGCCCTGGTCGATGAGCCAGGCCTTGAGGGCTTCCTTCAGCTCCCAGCCCGCGTGATCGGCCCCCAGGGCAACGGCGCTCATCGCGGCCCAACGTTACGCTCCGTCGCGGGCGGGTGTCAAGCGGCCCCCACATCTTGTGCGCGGGGGGCCTTCCCCCGAGGCCATGCCCTCGGCGCAGGGCCCACGCACCTGCGCCAGATGGGATCGACCAGGCCGGGGGCGCCCGCCCCGCCGAGGTCGATCGCCGGCAAGTCGTCGAGCGGGGGCGGGCGGAGGCGGATCTCCAGCCCGACCGTCGCGGCGACGGTGACGAGGAGCGAGGCGGCGCCGACGAGTCGTCTGGCGAGGGAGCTCCTCACGGGCCCGTCGAGGCCGGCGCTGCGTGCGCGGGCGCGTGAGTGGGGCCCCCCGCCCGGACCCCGCGCAGGAGGCCCAGACCCGCCAGGAAGAACACGCCGATCGCGACGATGGCGATGCGCTGGTTGCCGCCGGTGAGCCGGGAGGCCAGGCCGAACACCATCGGGCCGAAGACGGCCGCGGCCTTGCCGCAGAGCGCGTAGAAGCCGAACAGCTCCGCCTCCTGGCCCGGCGGGATGAGCGTCGCCATGAACGTGCGGCTGGCAGCCTGGATGGCGCCGAGCCCCGTGCCCGCCACGATGGCCAGAATGAAGAACTGTGCCTTGGTCTGGACGACGTAGGCCGCCACCACCACGACGCACCACTGGACGAGCGTGCAGGTCACGACGAACTTGGGGCCCCTGAGGTCGGTGGGGCGCCCCCACGCCCATGCCCCTCCGAGCGCTGTGAGCTGCACCACGAAGTAGAGGAGGATCACCTCGGTGGTGGAGAAGCCGAGCGTGTGCCCCGCGAACACCGCGGAGAAGTACACCACCGTGTTGACGCCGTCTTCGAAGAAGAGGTAGGCGAGGAGGAACCGGCGCAGGTCGGGCATCCGCGCGATGCGTCGCAGGGTGGCCTGGGTGCGCGTGAAGCCAACCCCCACGGCCTCGCGGAGGCTCAGCGCGCCCGGCCGATCGCCGGGCAGCCACACGAAGGCGGGGATGGCGAAGGCACCGAAGAGCGCCGCCGCGGACAGGAAGGCGCCGGCGTAGCTTCCCCGGAGGGCGAAGGGCAGCGCCGCGCCGAGCGCCACGGCCGAGCCCAGGTAGCCCACGGCGAAGCCGTACGCCGACAGTCTGCCCTGACGCTGGCGGGGCGCGAGGCCGGGCAGGTAGGCGTTGTAGTAGACGATGGCGGCCTCGAAGCCCACCGTCCCGATCACAGCCAGGACCCATCCCCGGAGCACGTCGCCGGGCCCCACCGTGGCCATGAGCGCCGTCGCCGCCACGCTCGCATACGTCAGGATGAACAGGAAGCGCTTCCGCAGGCCGGTGTGGTCGGCGATGGCGCCCATGGGGGGCGCCGACAGCGCCACGAGGACCATGGAGGTGGTCACCGAGAGGCCCCACCAGAAATCCCCTTCGCCCCGCTCGTTCCCCACCACCGCCAGCGCATAGTACTTGGAGTACACGGTGGCGGGGATCACGGCGACGAAGGCCGAGTTGGCGAAGTCGTAGAGCGTCCAGGCGACGACGGCGCGCCGGTTTGCCGCGGTTCTCGTCCCGCCCGACGCGCTGGTCACGGGAGCGGCACCCGCTGGCCGTCCCGGGCCACCTCGACCGTCCAGCCGCGCTCCCGCCGGATGGCCTCGCGCAGGGCCTCGGCCGCCTCCGGCTCGCCGTGCACCACGTAGGTCATGGCGGGCGGACGCCGGAAGCCGCCGAGCCACCGGAGGATCTCGCTCCGGTCCGCGTGGGCCGAGTACGCGTCGCTGGTCAGGATCGTCGCCCGCACCGGCACCATCTCGCCGAGCAGCTTGACCTCGCGGACGCCGTCGCGGAGCAGCCGCCCGCGCGTCCCGGCCGCCTGGTAGCCCACGAAGAGCACCGTGGTCGCCGGCGCCGGCAGCAGGCGCCGCAGGTGGTGCAGGATGCGCCCGCCCGTGGCCATGCCGCTGCCGGCGATGATGATGCCGGGCCCGTCCACGGCGTTGAGCCGCTTGGAGTCCTCCACGGACCGCGCCAGGTGGAAGCGCCGCGGCGCGAAGGGGCGCTTGCCGGCGGCCTCGGCGCCGCGGAGCGCCGTGTCGTGCTCCTCGGGATGGCGCGCGTAGATGGCCGTCGCCTCGATGGCCATGGGGCTGTCGAGGTACACCGGCAGCGAGGGGATGCGCCCGGCCTCCTCCAGCTCGCGCAGCGTGTAGAGCAGCTCCTGGGAGCGCCCCACGGCGAAGGCCGGGACGAGGAGCCAGCCGCGATGGCGGGTCGCTCGCTCGACGGCCTCCGCGATCCCGGCGGCGCGGTCGCCGTCGGGGTGGAGCCGGTCGCCGTAGGTGGACTCCACCAGGAGCACGTCGGCCTCGGCCACGGGGTCCGGATCGCGCAAGATGGGCACGGTGTAGCGTCCCAGATCGCCCGAGAAGACGACCACCCGCCCTCCGGCGGAGACCTCCACGAGCCCGGCGCCGAGGATGTGGCCGGCTGGCAGGAAGCGGGCCCGGACCGGGCGCGCTGGCTGGAAGGGCTCACCGAACTGCACGGTGCGGATCAGCTGGAGCGCGCGCCGGGCATCCTCCGTGGTGAAGAGCGGCAGCGCAGGCGCGTGGCGGGAGGTCTTGTGGCGGTTGGCGAAGGCCGCCTCCTCCTCCTGGAGGCTCGCGGCGTCGGGCAGCATGACGGCCAGCAGATCGGCCGTGCCGCGGGTGCAGAACACGGGTCCCGTGAAGCCCGAGCGCACGAGCCGCGGCAGATAGCCCGCGTGGTCGATGTGGGCGTGGCTGAGGAGGACCGCACCCAGGCGCGCCGGGTCCACGGGGGGCGGCTGCCAGTTGCGCAGGCGCAGCTCCTTGAGCCCCTGGAAGAGGCCGCAGTCCAGGAGCAGGCGTGCGCCGCCGGCCTCCAGGAGATGCTTGGAGCCGGTGACCGTGCCGGCGGCGCCGAGGAAGGTGAGATGGCCGGTTCTTCCATCTCGCTTGAACGTGGAGGACTCCGGGTGGCGGTTGGGCCTCTTCGCGCCTCTGGCGCTTTCTCCATCTCGCTTGAATGTGGAGGACGTCGGGTGGCGGTTGGGCCTCTTCGCGCCTCCGGCGCTTTCTCCATCTCGCTTGAATGTGGAGGACTTCGGGTGGCGGTTGGGCCTCTTCGCGCCTCCGGCGCTCATCGGGGCGGTGGGGGTGCGGCGTGGGCGCCCTGGCCCCGCCGCGAGGGGAAGGGGCCGAAGCCGGGGGGGAAGTCGAAGGTTTCCTCGCGGGTGCCCTCGACACCCTGGGCCACCAGCCCCGCGATGTCGAGCGGCGCCTCCAGGGCCAGGGCCTCCTCGCGGCTGACGCGCGTGCCTGGGTGCTTGGGGACGAAGAGCGTGCAGCAGTCCGCGTCGGGCTCGATGGAGATCTCGAAGGTGCCGATGGCCTGCGCCTGCGCCGTGATCTCGAGCTTGTCCATGCCGATGAGCGGCCGCAGCACGGGAAGGCTCGCCGCCCCGTCGATGCACGACAGGTTCTGGAGCGTCTGCGAGGCCACCTGCCCGAGGCTCTCGCCGGTCACGAGCGCCGCCGCTCCCGCGCGGCGGGCGAGGGCCTCGGCGATGCGAAGCATGAGCCGGCGGTAGATCACCACGCGGGCGGCGGCCGGCACGGCCAGCACCACGGTGCGCTGGATCTCTCCGAAGGGCACGAGGTGGAGCCGGGAGAAGTACTGAAACGCCGTCAGCCGCCGCGCCAGCTCGCGCGCCTTCCGGATGGAGTCGTCCGGGAGATACGGCAGGCTGTGGAAGTGGACGAAGAGCACGCGGCAGCCGCGCTTCATGAGGCGCCACGCCGCCACCGGCGAGTCGATACCGCCCGAGAGGAGCGCCACCACCGTCCCGCTCGCTCCCACCGGCAGCCCGCCCGGGCCCGGCCGGCGGTCGCCGTAGACGAAGGCCTGCCCCGGGAGCACCTCGACGTGCACGTTCAGCTCCGGGTGCTCCAGGTCCACCCGCGTCGCGTGCCGCGCCAGCACATGCGCCCCCAGCTCGCGGTTGAGCTCCACCGAGGTGTGGGGCAGCGTCTTGAACGCGCGGCGGGCCGTGATGCGGAAGGAGGCGAAGGCGCGCCCCTCGGTCACCCGGTCCACCGCCTGCCTGAGCGCCTCGAGGGACGTTCCCGCCCGTTCAGCCACAGCGACGTTGGCCACGCCGAAGACCCTCCCCACTCGCTCCGCCACCGCCGCGGCCTCGACGCCTGGAGCCGGCTCCAGCACGATACGCCCGGTGAGCTGGGTCACGCGCGGGGCGCCCAGATCCGCGAGCGCGCGGGAAAGGTTCTGCTGCAGGTGCCGGAGGAAGAGCGGGCGGTTCCCCCGCTTCAGGCTGATCTCGTGATAGTGGACGATGACGCAGCGGGCGCGGACCGCCGGCATCACGCCTCCGACTGGGGCGGCCGCGGGTGCTTCGGGCGCCGCTGGTAGACGGTCTTGGGGACTTCCACCTTGGGCGGCTTGCGCGGCATCGGCTTGCGCACGCGCGCATGCACCGGCTTCCGGCGTGGCATGGTGCCGTCAGTATAACGCGCCGGGGCAGGTGCTCACCCGCGCCTCGCGCCCGGCTGCCTTGTACATCTTCACGCCGCCCCAGGGGTGACCGGCGACCCCGTCGTGGAGCGCCCAGCTCCTCCCGCGCACCGTGCGCGCGGCTTGCGGCTGCCGGAACGCCGACGAGCCGTCGAGCCGCGCGGCGAGCTCGCCGCCGGGGGCGAAGCTCTCGTGAATGCCCTCCATGATCTCGCGCCCCATGAGGTACCCGCAGCCGTGGCGCTCGTAGAGGATGGCCGAGTGGTAGAAGAGCGGGTCGATCAGGTAGATCTCCTTGCCGATGAGGGAGCAGAACCGCTCCATCGCCTCGAGCACCTGCGCCAGCATGCGCAGTCCGCGGCGCACCTGCCCGGGTGCCAGCCCGTCCCGCAGGGCACGCAGCTCCTCGGGCAGGTTGCGCGAGGCCGTGCCGAAGAGGGTATCGAGCCCGTCCTGGTCGCGGTCGATCGCATAGCGCGACGCCGCGGGATCGTTGATCTGCACGAAGGCGAGCTCGGGCACGGAGAGCGAGGACATCTCCACGTCCACGAGGAGCGCCGGGTCGCGGTCCTCCTCGGTCGCGCGCACCTCCACGCGCACCCAGGACTGGTCCCCGGGCGCCGTGACACGGACCAGTCGCGTCCCGTCCGGCCCGCAGAGCGTGGCGGGATCGATCTGGAAGCGCCGGAGGAGGTCGTCCGGGACGAGGCGCAGGTAGGGCGCGTGGAGCACCTCGCGCGGCAGCGCGTTGATCTCCTGGATCGAGCCGAGGCCGAGCCCCTCGACGCGGGCATCCACCCTATCGCGCCTCGGCGGAGCCGGCCAGGGCCCGCGCGCGGGCCAGGTCCTCCGGCGTGTTGACATTCAGGAAGATGGTGCTGGGGTCACCCAGGCGCGCGATCTCCGGCTCGGTGACCGCCAGTACCCGCACCTCGTCGAAGAAGCCGACGATCTTCAGCCGGCCGGCGCGGAGCCGGCGCTCCATCGGCGCGAGGCAAGCCTTGGCGTAGCAGGCATGGAGCGTCTCCCACTGCCCGCCGATCTGCGGGATGACCACGTCCGCCTCGCCGGCGCGCGACGTGACGAGGCGTGCCACCTCTTCCGAGAGGAAGGGCATGTCGCAGGCGACGGTGAAGGCGGCATCCCCGGGCGCGGCCGCGAGCCCAGAGTAGATGCCGCCGAGGGAGCCGTGGTCGGGAAAGACGTCGGGCACCATGGGCAGGCCCAGGTGGGCGTACACCTCGGGCGTGTTGGTGACGATCAGCACCTCCCCGGTCACGGCCCGCACCACGCCCAGCGCGCGCTCGATGATGGGGCGCCCGCCCAGCGGGAGCAGCGCCTTGGGCTGCCCGCCCATGCGCGTGCTCTTGCCGCCCGCCTGGATCACGCCCGTGACACGCATGGCTGTCAGATGACCACCGGCCCGGGGCGCAGCAGCCGGGGCGGCCACACGGTGCAGTCGGCGATCGTGGACCCGGTCCCGCCGGCGGTTGGCCCGCCGTCGACGATCAGGTCGAGCTGCCCGGGAAAGTGTGCGCGCACGGCCCGGGCCGTGGTGGCCGGCTCGCCGCCGCTGGGGTTGGCGCTGGGCGCCGTGACAGGGAGTGCCGCGGCGCGAACGAGGCCCAGCGCCACCGGATGGCCTGGCACTCTCACGCCCAGGGTTCCCGTCCCGGCGGTGAGCGCGGCGGGCACCGCGGGTGCCGCGCGCAGCACGAGTGTGAGCGGGCCGGGCCAGTGGCGCGCCATGAGCCTGCGCGCGCCCTCCGGGATCTCGACGCAGAGCGCCTCCACTCGCTCGGCCGAGTCCACCAGCACGAGCAGGGGCTTGGACTCGGCGCGGCCCTTGGCACAGAAGACCCGCGCCACCGCCGCCGCGTTGAGGGCGTCGGCGCCGAGACCATAGAAGCTCTCGGTGGGAAAGGCCACGAGGCCGCCGGACTTGAGCACGGCCGCCGCCTCGTCGAGCACGGCCGGCTCGGGAGATCGTGGGGCCACCACGAGGAGCCGGGTCACCGGAGCTCCTGCCGGGCGAGCGCTCGCCGACCGATGTCCCGGCGGAAGTGCGCCCCGTCGAAGCGGATGCGCGCCGCGGCGGCATAGGCGCGCGCGACGGCCTCGCGGATGTCGTGGCCGAGGGCCTGCACGCCGAGCACACGGCCGCCGGCGGTGACGAGCCGGCCCGCGCGGAGCGCGGTTCCCGCGTGGAACACCTGCACGCCCTCGGCGTCTGGCAGGGACCCGGCGGGGTCCAGGCCGGAGATCTCGCGCCCCGTCTCGTAATGACCCGGGTAGCCGCCGGAGGCCATCACGACGCATGCCGACGCCTCCGCGCGCCAGCGGATGGCGGCCGGCAGCCCGTGCCCACGGGCCACGGCCTCGAGGAGCGGCAGGAGGTCCTCGTCGAGTCGTGGCAGGATCGCCTGGCACTCGGGATCGCCGAAGCGGCAGTTGAACTCCACCACGCGCGGGCCGTCACCGGTAATCATGAGCCCCACGAAGAGCACGCCGCTGTACGGCGTGCCCTCCTTCGCCATGGCGGCGATGGTGGGCCGCACGATCTCGGCCATGACCCTGGCGGTCATCGCCTCGTCGATCACCGGCGCCGGCGAGTAGGCCCCCATGCCCCCCGTGTTGGGCCCCCGGTCGTCGTCGAAGACCGTCTTGTGGTCCTGGGCGGCCACCAGCGGCAGCACGGCGGCGCCGTCGGAGAGCGCGAAGAACGAGGCCTCCTCGCCCGCCACGAACTCCTCCACGACGAGACGGAGCCCGGCCTCGCCGAAGGCACGCTCCTCGAGGCAGCGCGCCACCGCGCGGTCGGCCTCCTCCAGGCTCCGGCAGACGATGGCGCCCTTGCCCGCGGCGAGCCCGTCGGCCTTGACCACCAGCGGAGCCCCCAGCTCCCGGCAGTAAGCGCGCGCAGGCGCCGGGGCGTCGAAGACGCGGAAGGGCGCGGTGGGGATGCCGTGGCGAGCCATGAGCGCCTTGGCGAAGGCCTTGCTGCTCTCGAGGCGCGCGGCTGCGGCGCCGGGGCCGAAGACGGGAAAACCCACCGCCCGCAGGCGATCCCCGAGTCCGGCCGCCAGCGGCGCCTCGGGCCCCACGACCACGAGCTCCGGACTCTCCGCCACCGCCAGCGCCACCAGTTCCTCCACGGCCGTATCGCGCACGGGCACGCAGCGGCCATGCTGCGCGATGCCGGGGTTCCCCGGCGCGACCACGAGCCCGCTCAGCCGGGGGCTCCGGGCAATGGCCCAGGCGAGGGCGTGCTCGCGCCCGCCCCCACCCACCACGAGCACCTTCATTCGTCCCCCTCCCCGGCGGGCGCCTCGCCATCGGATCGCCCCTCGGTCTCGCAGAGGTGGGAGCGGGCGATCTGCGCCCACGCGCTGCCGGCGTCGAGGTCGAGGTAGCGCCGCCAGTGGACCACCGCGGCCTCCGCGCGGCCGGCCTTCCCGAGCACTCCGGCGAGGTTGAAATGCGCGTCGGCGTAGTCGGGGTCCATCTCGAGCGCTCTGCGGTACCACGTGATGGAGGCGGGGACGTCGCCCAGATCCTCGTGGAGCGAGCCGAGGTTGAAGGCCGCCTGGGCGCACGTCTCGTCGGCGGCGAACGCGGCCTCGTAGCACTGCCCCGCTCGCTCATAATGGCCCATGCGGTGCTGGAGCAACCCGAGGTTGTTCCACGCCGCCGCGTAGCCGGGGTCGACGGCCAGGACGCGTTCGTAGGCGTCCACCGCGGCCTCCCACTGCTCGGGATCGCCATCCCAGGCCGAGGCGCGCGCGAACCATGCTTCCGCGGCCTCCGCCGGCGGGATCAGCGGGCGGACCATCCCCCATGAGAGGGACTCGGCGGCCTCGCGGGCAAGGTCCGTCTCCGGAAACCCGAGCAGCCCCTGGCCGGTGCGCGCGTCGAACCGAAGGCGGCCCTGCTCGACGACGATGCGCCGATCCGCCACCACGAGCCGAAGCTCGGTCAGCGGCATCTCCGTGTCGGGGGCGAGCCGGCGGGCGCCCTCGAGCCCCTCGCGCACCTGCTTCACGCTGGCCCCGGCCTCCAGGAGTGCGGCGGCGACCCGGCAGGCGACGAGGTCACGGAAGCGGTAGCGCTCGCCCTCGGCGCGCAGGAGCCCGAGGCGCCGGAGCTGGGTCGCCCGCCGGGCAGTGAGCCTCAGCAGCCGGGTCAGCTCCCTGAGGGTGAAGACGCGCTCGGGCTGGGTTTCGTTCACGGCCTCAACTCCCGGCGACGTCCGCTCGCACGGCGCTAGTGCCTGAAGTGGCGGATGCCAGTGGTGACGAGCGCCATGCCGTGCTCGTCGGCGGCGGCGATGACTTCCTCGTCCCGGACCGATCCTCCAGGATGCAGCGCCGCCGTGGCCCCGGCCTGCGCCACCACATCGAGGCCATCCCGGAAGGGGAAGAAGGCGTCGGAGGCGCAGACGGTGCCCCGCGTTTCGAGCCCGACCGCCCTGGCCCGCATCACCGCGATGCGGGCGGAGTCCACGCGGTTCATCTGCCCCGCCCCCACGCCGATCACCTGCTGCGCCGAGGCCAGCACGATCGCGTTGGACTTGGCGTGCTTGGCCACGCGCCAGGCGAAGCGGAGCGCGCGCCCCTCGGCCTCGGTGGGCGGGCGCCGGGAGACGACCTTGAGCGCGCCGGGATCGAGGTCAGCGAGGTCGGCGTCCTGGACGAGAAGCCCGCCCAGGACGCTGCGCGTCTCCATCAAGCGCGCCGGGTAGTCCGAACGGCGACACGGCAGCCGGAAGACCCGGCACTTCTTCTTGGTGCGCCGCAGCTCCTCCAGCGCCTCGGGGGCGAAGTCCGGAGCGAAGAGGATCTCCAGCAGGATCCCCGACAGCTCCTTCACCACCTCGAGGTCGAGCCGTCCGTTCACCCCGACGATGCCGCCGTAGATGGAGATCGGGTCGCAGGCCTTGGCCCGGCGGACGGCCTCGCCGGCGCTCCCGCCCAGCGCGACGCCGCAGGGGTTCGTGTGCTTGATGACCACGGCCGCCGGGTCGTCGAACTCGAGCAGGAGCGAGAGCGCCGCCGACCAGTCGAGCAGGTTGTTGTAGGACAGCGCGGGGCCGTGAAGGTGCTCGGCGGCCGCGAGCCCGGCCGGCACGCCCGGCAGCCGGTAGAAGGCCGCCGACTGGTGCGGGTTCTCGCCGTAGCGGAGCGGCTGGACGCGCTCGGCCTCCAGCACCAGCCGGGGAGGCAGGAGTGCCTCCCCCACGCCAGGCTCCTCCTCATCCGCGCCCGAGACCGGGCGTCGCCCGCCGCGAGCGCCGGGATCGCGCAGATAGGCGGCGATGGCTGCGTCGTACTGGGCCGTTCGCCTGAAGGCCTCCTGCGCCAGCCGATACCGGGTCTCAGGCGACAGCGCCCCGTCGCCCCGCCCGAGCTCCTCGAGCACGCCCGGGTACTGCGCGGGGTCGGTCACGACGCCCACGCTGTCGTGGTTCTTGGCGGCGCCGCGGATCATGCTGGGGCCCCCGATGTCGATGTTCTCGACGGCCTCCGCCAGCGTCACGTCGGGGCGGGCCACCGTCTGCTCGAACGGGTAGAGCGCCACCACGACGAGGTCGATGGGCTGGATCCGATGAGCCTCGAGCGCCGCCATGTGCTCCGGCGACGCGCGCCGGGCGAGGATGCCACCGTGGATCTTCGGGTGCAGCGTCTTGACGCGCCCGTCCAGCAGCTCGGGGAAACCGGTGACCTCGGCCACATCCACCACGGCGATGCCGGCCCCGCGCAGGAGCGCAGCCGTGCCCCCCGTGGAGAGAATCTCGACGCCGAGGGCGGCGAGCCCCCTGGCGAAGTCCACGATGCCACGCTTGTCGTGCACGCTGATGAGCGCGCGGCGCACCCTGCTCATGGCTCCTCCACGATGCGGACGCGGCGACCCTCGACGCGGAGTCGGCCCTCGGCGAAGAGGCGGATCGCTTCGGGATAGAGGCGGTGCTCCTCTGCCAGGATGCGGTCGGACAGCGTCTCCTCGGTGTCGTCCTGGCGCACCGGGACCGCGGCCTGGAGCACGATGGGACCCGTGTCCACGCCGTCGTCCACGAAGTGGACGGTCGCCCCCGAGACGCGGACGCCGTGGGCGAGCGCCTGCCGCTGGGCGTGCAGCCCCGGGAAGGCGGGAAGGAGCGCGGGGTGGATGTTGAGCAGCCGGCCCTGGAGGTGGCGGACGAAGCCCGGGCTCAGGATGCGCATGAATCCCGCCAGGCACACGAGCCCCACCTCCCGCTCCTCCAGAGCCGCAGCCAGGGCTCGGTCGTAGGCCTCGCGGCCGGGATGCAGCTCCGGATCCACGAACAGCGCCTCGACGCCGTGAGTCCGCGCGATCCCGAGCGCCCCCGCCCCGGCGCGATCCGAGACGACGACCACGACCTGCGCCCGCATCCGTCCGCCCTCGACGGCGGCGAGGATGGCGCAGAGGTTGGAGCCGCGGCCCGAGGCCAGCACGCCGATGCGAAGCCGCGAGCCCTCAGGCATACTCCACCCCGCGGGCGCCCCGGCGGAGCTTGGTGCCCACGCCATCCGTGGAAGAGACCAGGACCGGCTCGCGGTACCCCGCGGGGATCCGGCAGAAGGCGCCGAAGGCGCCGATGCCCCCGAGGACCTCCGGTCGCTGGGTGGTGGCGGCCAGCCGCGCGATGCGCCGGACCGCCTCGTCCCCGGCCGTGATGTCCACGCCGGCAGCCCGGTAGGTGAGCGGATCTGGACTCAGGAGCCTGTTCCTCGAGCGTCGGGCGCGCGGGCGCCACGACGGCAGCTCATCCTTCGAAGAGCTGGAGCTGGGAGCGGTCGGGGGACTCGAAGCCCACGCGGTACTGCCCGCTGAAGCAGGCGTGGCAGAAGTCGTGGGGATCGTTCCCCGTGGCCTTGAGCATCCCCTCGAGCGAGAGGTAGCCCAGGGAGTCGGCGCCGACGTAGCGCTGGATCTCCCGCACGTCGTGGCTGGCGCCGATCAGCTCCTTCCGCGTCGGCGTGTCGATGCCGTAATAGCAGGGCCACTGGATGGGCGGCGAGGAGATGCGCATGTGCACCTCGCGCGCCCCGGCGGCCCGGATCATCTTGACGATCTTGCGGCTGGTGGTGCCGCGGACGATCGAGTCGTCCACCACGACCACCCGCCGGCCACCCAGCACCTCCCGATTGGGGTTCAGCTTGACCTTCACCCCGAAATGGCGGATGCCGTGGCTCGGCTCGATGAAGGTGCGCCCCACGTAGTGGTTGCGCACCAGCCCGCTGTCGTAGGGGATGCCCGCCTCCTCGGAGAAGCCCAGCGCGGCGCCCACTCCCGAGTCAGGCACCGGGATCACGAGGTCGGCCGGCACCGGGTGCTCGCGCGCGAGCTGGCGGCCCAGCGCCTTGCGGACCACGTGCACGTTGCGCCCCCAGAGCACGGAGTCCGGGCGCGCGAAGTAGACGTACTCGAAGACGCACTGCAGGCGCTCCTGCGGACGGAACGGCCGGTAGCTCGTGAGCCCGCTGTCGTCGATGACGAGCACCTCGCCGGGCTCGATGTCCCGCACGAACTTCGCCTCGATGAGGTCCAGCGCGCAGGTCTCGGAAGCGACCACCCAGGCCTCCCCCAGCCGGCCCAGCGACAGCGGGCGGAAGCCCGACGGGTCCCGCACCGCGACGAGGGAGGAGCGCGTGAGCAGGAGCAGGCTGTAGGCGCCTCGCACCTGCGACAGCGCCAGGGCCAGCTGCTCCACCAGCGTGGCGCCCTCGGCACGGGCCAGGAGGTGGAGGATCACCTCGGTGTCGGAGGAGGACTGGAAGACGGCGCCTTCCTGCGAGAGCTGCCGCCGCAGCTCCTCGGCGTTGACCAGGTTGCCGTTGTGGCCGATAGCCACGGGCCCGTGGGCCGTCTTGGCGCTGATGGGCTGGGCGTTGCGCAGGTTGGAGCTGCCAGCCGTGGAGTAGCGGACATGCCCGATGGCGCGGCTGCCGGGGAGTCGCCGGAGGCGTTCGCGGCCGAAGACATCCGCCACCCAGCCCATGGCCTTCTCGACGTGGAACCTGTCGCCGTCCGTGGCCGCGATGCCGGCCGACTCCTGGCCGCGGTGCTGGAGGGCGTAGAGCCCGAGGTAGGTGACATTGGCCGCCTCGGGGTGGTTCCAGATCCCGTAGAGGCCGCACTCGTCGTGGAGCTTGTCAGCTGACATGACGCTCAAAGCCGGTCCTCCACTCCTGCGCGACCTGCGTCACCGGCAGGCTCACCGCGCCCGCGCCGCCCATCCGGATAACGAGCCGGGGGCCGCCTACCACGCCGATCCAGCGCCACGGCACCGCGAACTCCCCCATCAGGGTCTCGAGGGCCCGGCCGGCATCCGCGGGAACCGAGACGACGATGCGCGACGGCCCCTCTCCGAACAGCGCCAGCTCCGGCTGCGCGCTCCCTGGCAGGTCGATCTCGGCGCCGATCACCTCGGGCCCGCTGGTGCAGGCCTCGGCCACCGCTACCGCGAGTCCCCCCTCCGAGCAATCGTGCGCCGACCTGAGCAGTCGCGCCTCGATCGCCGCGAGGCAGGCCTCCTGGACAGCCCGCTCGACGTCCAGGTCAAGCGGGGCCAGCCGGCCTGCGAGCATCCGGTGAAGCGTCCACAGGTACTGCGACCCCCCGAGGCTCACCCCCTCCGGGCCCAGGAGCGCCACCCGGTCTCCGGACTCCTTGAACCACTGGGTGCAGTGGCTCTCGGCCTCCTCGATCACCCCGGCCATCCCGATCACGGGAGTGGGCAGGATCGCCCGCCCCATGGTCTCATTGTAAAAGGACACGTTTCCGCCCACCACAGGGATTTGCAGCGCATCGCAGGCCTCGGCGATACCCGCCACGGCCTCCTTGAACTGCCACAGGATCTCGGGGCGCTCCGGCGAGCCGAAGTTCAGGCAATCGGTGAGCCCCAGCGGTCGGGCCCCGCTCACGGTCAGGTTACGGGCGGCCTCGGCCACGGCCATGGCCGCTCCCCGGCGGGGGTCGAGATAGGTGAGACGGGCGTTACAGTCGGCGGTTACGGCGACGGCCTTCGGGGTTCCCTTGACGCGGAGGATCCCGGCGTCGGAACCCGGCAGGACCAGCGTGTTGATCCCCACCTGCTGATCGTATTGCCGGTAGACCCACTCCTTCGAGGCCACCGTGGGCGCCCCCACGAGGGCCAGGAGCGCCCGATCCGGATCCATCCCGGGAGGCAGCGCCAGCGGGTCGAACGCCGCGAGCTCATCCTGCCAGCCCGGCCGGGCCGTGGGCTTCTCGTAGACAGGCGCCTCGTCGGCCAGCGCCTTGACGGGCACCTCGGCCACCACCTCGCCGTGCATGCGCGCCCGCAGCATCCCGTCGTCCGTCACCGTGCCGATCTCGACGGCGTCCAGGTCCCACTTGGCGAAGAGGCGACGGATCTCGTCCTCGCGCCCGCGGGCGGCCACCAGCAGCATTCGCTCCTGGGACTCGGAGAGCATGATCTCGTACGGGGTCATGCCCGCCTCGCGCTGGGGAACGCGGGAGAGCTCCACCTCCATCCCCGTCCCCGCCCGCGCGGGCATCTCGGAGCAGGCGCACGCCAGGCCGGCGGCGCCCATGTCCTGGATGCCCACCACGGCCCCGGTCTGCATGGCCTCCAGGCAGGCCTCGAGCAGGAGCTTCTCGGTGAAGGGATCCCCCACCTGCACGGTGGGACGCCGCTCCTCGGCCCCTTCGTCGAAGGTGGCCGAAGCCATGGTGGCACCGTGGATCCCATCGCGGCCGGTCTTGGCGCCGACGTAGAGGACGGGGTTGCCGGGCCCCTCGGCGCGCGCGCGCAGGATGCGGTCCTTCCGCACCAGCCCGACCGCCATGACGTTCACGAGCGGGTTGCCGGCGTACTCGGGCCCGAAGCCTACCTCGCCGCCGAGGTTGGGCACACCGAAGCAGTTGCCGTACCAGCTGATGCCGGCCACGACGCCGTCGATGAGCCGGCGGGTCCTCGGCTCCTCCGGTTCGCCGAAGCGCAGCGAGTCCAGGATCGCGATGGGCCGGGCACCCATGGTGAAGATGTCGCGGAGGATCCCCCCCACACCCGTGGCCGCCCCCTGGAAGGGTTCGATGAACGAGGGATGGTTATGGCTCTCCATTTTGAACGCAAGCGCCAGGTCCCCGCCGAGGTCCACGATCCCGGCGTTCTCCCCGGGCCCTTGCAGCACGTGCGGCGCCTGCGTGGGCAGCGCACGCAGGAAGACGCGCGAGTGCTTGTAGGCGCAGTGCTCGGACCACAGCGCGGAGAACAGCCCGAGCTCGGTGAAGGACGGCTCGCGACCGAGCCGCCGGATGATGCGATCGTATTCCTCGGCCGTGAGGCCGTGGGCGAGGGCGAGTTCCTGCGTGACCTTAGGCTCGGCCCCGGTCACTCCGTCCCCACTCCATGGGCCAGGCTCCTAGTGCTTGAGGAAGCTGCCGTCCTCGACGAGGCTGCCGAGGAGGGAGTGGAAGATGAGCAGGCCATCGGTGCCGCCCATGGCGTTCTCGGCGGCCCGCTCCGGGTGGGGCATCATGCCCAGCACCGTGCCGTCCTCGTTGACGAGGCCCGCGATGCTCTCCAGGGAGCCGTTGGGGTTCGACTCCTTGGTGATCCGGCCGTCCTCGGTGCAGTACCGGAACACGATCTGCTTCTTGGCCCTGAGCGCCTGGAGCGTCTCCCAGTCGGCGTAGTACTTCCCCTCGCCGTGGGAGATGGGCATCCGCAGGACCTGGCCGGGCCGGAGCGCGCGCGTGAACGCCGTCTCGGCGCTCTCCACCCGCAGCCAGGTGGACTGGCAGCGGTACTGGAGACACTCGTTGCGCATCAGGGCGCCGGGAAGGAGCCTGGCCTCGCAGAGGATCTGGAAGCCGTTGCAGGAGCCGAGCACCAGGCCGCCGCGAGCCACGAACTCCGGGAGCGCCTCCACCACGGGTGACCGGCCCGCCACGGCACCCGCCCGCAGGTAATCGCCGTAGGAGAAGCCGCCCGGAAGGACCAGACAGTCGAAGTCGGCCAGGTTCGTCTCGCGGTGCCAGACATAGCTCACCGGTTGATGGAGTACCTCGCCGATGACGTAGTGGAAGTCGCAGTCACTCCACGTCCCGGGGAAGACGACGACGCCGAATTTCATGGGGCTGGGTGCTCCTCCTTTCAAGCTACAGGCTACAGTCTCACTCTACCGTGCAGGCGGGATTCTGGCAAGGGCCACGACGCCGAGGAGGGGCCCAGGACCGCAGATCTCTCGAGGTGGGATCCCGTGACGGTTGCGCAGGTGATCGCGGCCCGAGGGAACATCGTGGCGACGGGGCCCGCCGGTGACACCCTCGGTGACGGGTTTCGGGACACACTCGACCGACGCACGCGGAAGCTAGGAGCGGCCTGGCAGGAGCTCGACCGTGAAGTCCTCGGTGACGGGGTTGGCCAAGAGGCGGGCACACATCTCCTGGACCCGCTGGCGCGCCGCGGCGGCGTCGAGCCCGTCCAGGTCCAGCTCGATGACCTTCCCGATGCGGATGTCCCGCACCTCGTCGAAGCCGAGCCCGCCGAGCGCGCGCTTCACGGAAGCACCCTGCACGTCCAGGATCCCCGGCTTGAGGCGCACCAGTACCCGCGCCCTCATGGCCGGCCCGCCAGCCGGCGGCGCGCCCGGACGGTCAGCCTGCTGCCCGTGCAACGCGTGTCCGGCTCTTCCATCAGGAGGGTCTCCTCAGCCCAGGCCGAGCCGCTTGTAGATGGCGTCCACGTGTCTCACGTACCAGGCGGCGTCGAAGCAGGCCTCCAGCTCCGCGGGGCCGAGCCGCGCCATGACCTCGCGGTCGGCGGCGAGCAGGTCTCGGAAGGCGGTCCGCTCCTGCCAGGCCCGCATAGCGCTGCGCTGGACCAGCTCGTAGGCCTGCTGGCGGGGCAGGCCCTTGTCCGTGAGCGCCAGGAGCACCCGCTGGGAGAACATGAGCCCGAAGCTCCGCTCCATGTTCTCCTGCATCCGCTCCGGGGAGACGCGCAGCCCCTGGATGATCCGCGTCATCTGGGACAGCATGTAGTCCACCAGGAGCGTGGAGTCCGGCAGGATCACCCGCTCCACGGACGAGTGGCTGATGTCGCGCTCGTGCCACAGCGCCACGTTCTCCAGCGCGGCGTGGGCATTCGCCCGCACCACGCGCGCCAGCCCGCAGACCTGCTCGCAGGAGACCGGGTTGCGCTTGTGGGGCATGGCGCTGCTGCCCTTCTGCCCCTCGGCGAACGGCTCCTCCGCCTCCAGCACCTCGGTCCGTTGCAGGGACCGGATCTCCAGCGCCACCTTCTCCAGCGAGGCGGCGATGATGGCCAGCGTGCCGCACAGCTCGGCGTGCCGGTCCCGCTGGAGCACCTGGGTGGAGATGGGCGCCGGCTCGAGCCCGAGCAGGTGGCACACCTCCTCCTCCACGTCCGGAGGCACGTGGGCAAACGTGCCGACCGCCCCCGAGATCTTGCCCACCCGGACGACTTCGCGGGCGCGGCGTAGCCTCTCGAGGTTCCGGCCGGCCTCGGCATGCCAGGCCGCCGCCTTGAGCCCGAACGCCATGGGCTCGGCGTGGATCCCGTGGGTGCGGCCCACGCACAGCGTGTCCTTGTGGCAGACGGCGAGCGCCCCGACGGCGCGGCGAAATGCCTCGAGGCTGTCGAGCAGGATCTCGCATGCCTGCACGAGCACACAGGCCTGGGCCGTGTCCACCACGTCGGAGGAGGTGAGGCCCATGTGGACGTAGCGGGAATCGGCGCCGACGGCCTCCTCGAGATTGGTGAGGAAGGCGATGAGGTCGTGGCGCGTGGTCCCCTCGATCTCGTCGATCCGGCGTGCGTCGACGGCGGCGCGCGCCCTGAGTCGCCCCAGCGCCTCTGGCGGGATGAGCCCGCGCCGGCCGTAGGCCTCGCACACCGCGAGCTCCACGCGCAGCCAGGCCGCGTACTTCGCCTCCTGCGTCCAGAGACGTGCCATCTCCGGCCGGCTGTAGCGCTCGATCATGCTAGCGCAGGGTGAGGTCGCGCGGGAGGTGGCGCCGATCCACGGGCCCCAGCGCCAGCAGACAGAGCCGCTCGTCGTCGAGCACGCGGTGGATGAGCGCGTCGAGCTCCTCGAGCCTCACGGCGTCGATGGCGGCGAGCATGTCGTCCACCGACAGAAAGGAGCCAAAGCGCAGCTCCTGCTTGGCGAGGCGATTCATCCGGCTCGAGGTGGACTCGAGGGAGAGGATCAGGTTGCCCTTGAGGTGGTCCTTGGCCCGGCGGAGCTCCGCCGCCGTCACGCCGTCCTTCTTGAGCGCGCGCAGCTCCTTCAGAAGCGCCTTGAGCACCTTGCCGAAGTTGGCGGCGTCGGTGCCCGCGTAGACGTAGAGGATCCCGGCGTCGTGGAAGGCCTGGGTCCCCGAGTGCACGGAGTAGGCGAGGGCCTGGCGCTCCCGGACCTCCTGAAACAGCCTGGAGGACATGCTGCCGCCGATGATGTCGTTGAGAAGGTAGAGGGCGTAGCGCTCCGGCGCGCCGTCGGGGATCCCCGGGAAGCCCAGCACCACGTGCACCTGCTCCAGCGGCTTGTGCACGACGTCCACGCCGGGCTGGAGCGCCGGGGGGGCGCTCCGCCGGGGGACCGCTGCGCGCTGGAAGCCCTCGAAGCGCGGGGCGAATAGGTCCACCGCCTGCTGCGGCTCGACGTGCCCCGCCACGGCCACCGTGATATTCGTCGGGGCGTACTCCTCCTCGAAGTGGGCAAGGATCGTCTCGCGCCCGAACCCCCGCACCGACTCCCAGCTGCCGAGGATGGATCGCCCCAGCGGGTGGCCCGCCCAGATCCGCTCGGCGAAGAGATCGTGGATGAGATCGTCGGGCGTGTCCTCCACCATCTTGATCTCCTGGAACACGACCGCCTTTTCTTTCTCGATGTCGTCCGCGGCGAAGCGCGGGCGCATGAGGATGTCCGTCAGGAGCTCGGTGGCCAGGGGGAGATGCTCGTCGAGCACGCTCACGTAGAAGCAGGTGTGCTCCTTGGCGGTGAAGGCATCCATGTGCCCCCCGACCCCGTCGATGGCGCGGGCGATCTCCTCGGCCGATCGCGTGGCGGTCCCCTTGAAGACCAGGTGCTCGATGAGGTGGGAGATCCCGCCGCGGCCCTCGGGTTCGGCACGCGAGCCGGTCTCCACCCAGATGCCGACGGCCACCGACCGGACGTGGGGGATGGACTCAGCCACCACGCGGATGCCGCAGGGCAGGACGTGCTTGCGGTACCCCTCCGGCACTAGGCCTGACCTCCCGCCGGCGCCAGCTTCAGCTTCTCACGGTCTGCCAGCGCGGGCTGCTCGCGCAGGGCCGTCTTCCGCGACAGCCGCACCTTGCCGTTGCCGTCGATCTCGATCACCTTCACCAGCACCTCGTCGCCCTCGGTGAGGACGTCACCGACGGCGCGGATGCGGCTCTCGGCGATCTGCGAGATGTGCAGCAGTCCCTCCGAGCCGGGGATCACCTCCACGAAGGCACCGAACTCCTTGATGCTCTTCACCCGGCCGACGTAGATGCGGTCCAGCTCCACCTCGCGGCAGATGTCCTGGATCATCCCGAGAGCCATCTGGGCGGCGTCGTTGCTCGACGAGAAGATCGTGACCTTGCCGTCGTCCTCCACGTCGATCTTGGCGCCGGTCTTCTCCTGGATGCCGCGGATGACCTTGCCGCCCGGACCGATGATCTCGCGGATCTTCTCGGGGCGGATCTTGACGGTGACGAAGCGGGGGGCGAAGGGCGACAGCTGCGGCCGCGGCGCCTTGATGGTCTCGGCCATCTTCTGGAGCACGAAGAGCCGCGCCTCCCTGGCCTGCGCCAGGGCCTGGCGCATGATGTCCACCGAGACGCCCTTGACCTTGATGTCCATCTGGAGCGCCGTGATGCCGCGCTCGGTGCCGGCGACCTTGAAGTCCATGTCGCCGTAATGGTCCTCGCTCCCCATGATGTCCGTGAGGATACCGACCCTGTCCCCCTCCTTCACCAGACCCATGGCGATGCCCGCCACGGGCGCCTTGATGGCCGCGCCGGCGTCCATGAGCGCCATGGAGGCGCCGCAGACGGTGGCCATGGAGGACGAGCCGTTGGACTCGAGGATGTCGGAGACGACCCGGATCGTGTACGGGAACTCCTCCTTGCTCGGCAGCACGGCCTCGATGGCCCGGTGGGCGAGCGCCCCGTGCCCGACCTCGCGGCGCCCGGGGGTGCCGAAGCGCTTCACCTCGCCCGTGGAGAACGAGGGGAAGTTGTAGTGGAGCATGAAGCGCCGGTAGCTGTCCCCCTCGAAGGACTCCATCTTCTGCTCGTCGTTCTTGGTGCCGAGCGTGGCGGCCACGAGCGCCTGGGTCTCCCCGCGCGTGAAGAGCGCCGAGCCGTGGGCGCGGGGCAGGTACGCGACCTCGCTCCAGATGGGCCGGACCTCCTTCACGCTGCGGCCGTCCACCCGGATCCCCTTCTCCACGATGAGCCGCCGGACTTGCGCCCGTTCCACCTTCTCGAAGTACTCGCGCGCCTTGGGACGCCCCGCCTCGTCGACGCCCAGGGCCTGGCAGACCTCGTCGAAGACGGCTTCCAGCGCCTGCCCCCGGGCCTGCTTCTCGTGCACGGACAGGGCCTGGATCACCTTGGCCGTGGCGGCCTCCCTCACCCTGGTTTCGAGAGCCGGGTCCGCTCCGGCGGCGGCGTCGAAGGCCCAGCGCGGCTTGGCCGCCTTGGCCGTGAGATCCTTCTGCATCCGGGCGAGCCGCTTGCACTCCTCGTGGCCGAAGGCCAGGGCCTCGAGCATCTGCTCCTCGCTGATCTCCTTGCCGCCGGACTCGACCATGAGGATCGCGTCCTCGGTGCCGGCGATGACGAGCTCGAGCGGCGAGGCGGCGACCTGGGCATAGGTCGGGTTGGCGACCAGCCTGCCGCCCACGAGGCCCACGCGGACGGCGCCCAGGGGCCCGTCGAAGGGGAGCCCGGACAGCGACAGGGCGGCGGAGGAACCCAGCATGGCCAGCACGTCGGGATCGTTCTCGTTGTCGGCGGAGATGACGAGGTTGATGACCTGCATCTCGTTGCGCAGGCCCTTGGGGAAGAGCGGACGCACCGGGCGGTCGATCAGCCGGCACGTCAGCGTCTCCTTCTCGTCCGGCCGCCCTTCGCGCTTGAAGAATCCCCCCGGGATCTTCCCGCCGGCGTAGGCGCGCTCGCGGTACTCGACCGTGAGCGGGAGGAAATCGCGCCCCTCCATCGGCGTCTTGGTCGCGACCACCGTCGAGAGCACCATGGTCCCGCCGCAGCGGACGACCACCGCCGCATCGGCCTGCTTGGCCACCTTGCCCGTCTCGATGGACAGGACGGTACCGTTGATCTCGGTCTGCACGGAGTGAGTCATATGCTGAGTGAACCTCCAACTCGGGGTGACGCGTGGATGTGAGGGGCCCGGCCCCGCCGGGCTCGGTACGACAGAGCGAGGTCTGAGGCCGCGGTCACTTGCGGATCCCGAGCCTCTCGGTCAGGGCGCGGTACCGCTCCACGTCCTTCTTGCGGAGGTACTCCAGGAGCCCTCGGCGCTTTCCGATCAGCATCAGCAGTCCGCGCCGGGAGTGGTGGTCCTTCTGGTGGGTCTTGAAGTGGTCGGTGAGGCTGCTGATGCGCTCGGAGAGAAGAGCGATCTGAACTTCAGGTGAGCCCGTGTCCCCATCGTGAACCTTGAACTGCTCGATGAGGCTCTTCTTCCTGTCGGTGGACAGGCGCATGAGGATCTCCTTCCGGGGGGTCCCCCCCCAATCGCCACGCCCCCAGAGTCCAGGCTGCGGCTCCGCCGAGACGGGTTCCGAGAGAAATGCGCACGACCCTTGTACGGTCCGGTTCAGGCTACCATGGGCCCGCTCGAGTGTAAAGGCGAGGGCCGGCGTCAGCCGTCACCGGCCTCCGAGGGCCACGCCTCGGCGATCCGCCGACCGGCCTGGATATCGGCCGCCACCTGCCGCCTGAGCGCCTCCACGCTCTCGAACTTCCGCTCGTCTCTGATCCGCTCCACGAAGCCGAGCGTGAGCGTTTGGTCGTAGAGGTCGCCGTCGAAGTCGAGGAGGTACGCCTCCACCCAGTACTCGTTCTCGCCGAAGGTCGGACGGTATCCGACGTTGACGAGGGCCGGCACGCGCCCGCCGGACCAGGTGGCCTGGGCGACGTAGACTCCGGGCGGCAGGATGAGCGCGCGGTCGGGCCTCAGGTTCGCCGTGGGAAAGCCCAGCCGTCGCCCGCGCCCGGCCCCCCGCAACACGGGACCCCGCACCGTGTAGGGATGGCCCAGGAACGCGCGCGCGCGCGCCAGATCTCCGTCACGGAGCGCCTCCCGAATAGCACTCGAGGAGACGGTGAGCCCTTCGACCTGGAGCGGGGGCACGACGTGCGTGAGGAAGCCATGCCGCTGGCCCAGCTCGTGCAGCAGCGCGGCCGTCCCGCGGGCCCCCCGCCCGAAGGTGTGGTTGAATCCCACAACCACCTCCCGGACCCGCAGCGTGTCCACGAGCACCGCCTTGACGAAGGGCTCGGCCTCGAGCCGCGAGAACTCCATGGTGAACGGGATGACCACAGTGGCGTCCAACCCCGTCTCCGCCATCCGCGACAGGTTCTCCTCGCGGCTCGCGATCGGGGCCGGCGCGCGGTCCGGGCGCAGCACCGCCGCCGGGTGGGGATCGAAGGTGCACGCGAGCGCCGTGACGCCGAGCGCGCGCGCGCGCTCCACGGCCGTGGCAAGGATCTTGGCGTGGGCCAGGTGGATGCCGTCGAAGGCGCCGAGGGCCGTGACCGAGGGCGCGAGATCAGCCGGGAAGGACGCCAGGCCGTGGACGATCCGCATGGAGGAGTCTCTCGGGCTTGACGTCGCCGCCGCGGCCGAGCCCGAGACCGAGGAACGCTCCATCGGGAGAAAACGCGCGCAGCAGGCCCTCGGCGGCGCCCGGAACCGGCACAGCCTGCCCGTGGAGGAAGGCCGGCACGACGGCGGCCGCCAGCGTGATCGCCGGGAACCCCTGGATCGGTGAATCCACCGGGAGCAGGCGTTCCCAGAGCCGGGTGCCGTCCCGGGCCTCCCGCACCTCGGTGCACGGCACGGCCGCCGCGAGGTCGTACGGTCCCACGCGGGTCCGCACCAGCGCCGACAGAGCGCCCCCGCACCCCAGCGCTTCCCCGACATCGGCGGCGAGCGTCCGGACATAGGTGCCCTTGCCGCAGTGGACGCGCATGGTAAAGTGGGGGAGGGCCAGCGACTCGAGCGTGATGGCGTGCACCCTGACCCGGCGGGGCCGGCGCTCCACCTCGCCGCCCGCCCGGGCGATCTCGTGGAGGCGCCTGCCGCCGTGGTGCAGGGCCGAGTACATGGGCGGCACTTGCGCGATCTCCCCGACGAACCCCTCGAGCGCCTGTCGGAGCTGCGCCTCCGTCAGCGGCGGCACCGCGCGCGTTTCGAGGACGGTGCCCGCGGCGTCCTGGGTGTCGGTGACGAGGCCGAGCGTGACGGTGGCGAGGTACTCCTTGTCGAGCTCCACCAGGTACGGGGTGAGCTTGGTGGCCTCGCCGATCAGGATGGGCAGGACGCCCGTCGCGTCGGGATCCAGCGTGCCGCCGTGGCCGACCTTCGGAGCCCGGAGGAGGCGGCGGAGATGGGCGACGACCTGGAACGAGGTGACGCCGCGCCACTTCTCCACCGACAGCACGCCGGAGCGCTGCGCGTGGCTCACCGCGCGGGGGACGGAAGGGCTTCGCGCACGGCACCAAGCACGGCGGCGACCGCCTCGTCGAGGGTCCCCGCCACGCTGCAGCCCGCCGCGTTCTCGTGTCCTCCGCCGCCGAAGCGCGCCGCGATGCGGTTCACGCGGACCTCCCCCTTGCCCCGCAGGCTCACCTTGACCACACCGGGAGCCTCCTCCCGGAAGACCAGCGCGACCCGGACGCCGCGAAGCGAACGTGGGTAGCTGACCACGTCCTCGGCCGCCATGAACGACTCGGAGACGAGCCCCTGCGGCACCGTGAGCCACGCCACCTGGCCGCCGTCGCTGACCGTGAGCCGCTCGAGCACCTGCCCGAGCTGGTGGAGGGTTCCCGGGGGGCGCTGCTGGTAGAGGCGGTCGGACACCAGGGCCGGCTGCGCCCCGGCGGCCGTGAGTTCGGCGGCGATGCGGAAGGTGCGGGCCGTCGTGTTGGAGTAGCGGAAGGAGCCCGTGTCCGTGTGGAGGGCCGTGAAGAGCGCCAGCGCGATCTCGGGCGTGATGGCGAGCCCCAGCGCGCCGAGCAGATCGTGGATCATCTCGCCGGCGGCCGCCGCGGACGGGTCGATCCAGTTCACCGTCCCGTAGCGCCGGTTGTCCGGGTGGTGATCGATGTTGAGGACTCGAGCCCCGGTGGCGCGCGCCTGCTCGAGGAGCCCGTTGGTCCGGAAGGGGTCCGGGCAGTCCGTGAGGGCGATGACGTCGAAGGTGCGCGGCGCCGCGCTCCACACCTCCCAGCGGGTGGCCCCCGGCAGGAAGCCGAGCACCTCGGGAACGGGATCCGGCCCGGCGAAGGTGACCGGCCACCCCGCGCCTTCCAGCGCGAGGCCGAGCCCGAGGAGGGTACCCAGCACGTCGGCGTCCGGATGCACGTGTCCGAGCAGAAGCGCCTCCTGCCCGGCCGGACGCGCCAGGACGTCGAGCAGGGCCGGGGGAGGCGCCGAGAGCGGCTCAGTCACAAGGCCGCTCATTCCCCCTCACGCTCCGGCGCCGCCTCCCGCTGGAGGCCCGCCAGGAGGGCCTGCATGCGGGCGGCATGCTCCATGGAGCGGTCGGGGCGGAAGACCAGCTCGGGCGTCACCCGGAGGGCCAGGTGCTTCCGCAGCCAGCTCCACACGAAGCCCCGCGCGCTCTCGAGAGCCTTGAAGGAGGACACCCACTGCTGCTCCGTGCCGAGGACGGAGACGTACACCTTGGCCTGCTTGAGGTCCGGGGTGACATCCACCTCGGTCACCGTGACGAAGCCGAGGCGCGGGTCCTTCAACTCGCGCTGCAGGAGCGTCGAGATCTCCTCCTTCACGAGCTGGTTCACGCGTTCCAATCGTTTGCCTTGCACTCTGATCGTTCTCCGTGTGGCCGGGGGCCCTTGTCACCATGGCGCGGGCCCCCGGGCTGGCGCCCGCCCGCGCCTGGCGCCTCGCTCCGCTCGCCCCCCCCGCAGCGCGGGCCCCCGGGCTGGCGCCTCGCTCCCATGGTGCCCGCCCTCAGAGAATCTCCACCTGGACGTCCATCACGTAGCCGTCCACGTTGTCCTCGACGAAGTCGAGCGCCTTCGAGATGACCTCGTTGGCGTGGCGAGAGTCGGCAGAGACACACGCCAGGGCCAGGGTGGCGCGCTGCCAGGAATCCTGGTGATCCACTTCGGCCACCGAGATCTGGAACCGCTGCCGGAGCTTCTCCTGGAGCCCCTTCAGCGCGTGCCGCTTGCCCTTCAGCGAGCCCACGTCGGGCAGGTGGATCTCCACCGTGCCGACCGCGACGCGCGCGGCGGACATCTCAGAGCGTCCGGGCCACCTCTTCGGTGGTGAAGGCCTCGACGAGGTCTCCGGTCTGGACATTCTTGACGCCGTCCACGCCGATGCCGCACTCGAGCCCCTGCAGGACCTCGCGGACATCGTCCTTGAAGCGCTTGAGCGAGCTGACCGTCCCCTCACCTACCACGGTGTCGCCGCGTTTCACCCGCACCCGCGCGCCGCGCACGATCTTGCCCTCGGTCACTGCGGACCCGAAGATGAGGCCCACCTTGGTGATGGGGAAGAGCTGACGCACCTGCGCCCGCCCGAGGATCACCTCGCGGATCTCGGGAGCGAGCATCCCGGAGAGGGCGGCGCGCACGTCGTTGATCACATCGTAGATGACGTTGTAGCTCCTGAGATCCACCCCGTCCGTCTGCGCCTGCGAGGCGGCCTTGGGATCGGCCTTCACGTTGAACCCGAGCACGATGGCGTTGGAGGCCGAGGCCAGCATGACGTCGGACTCGTTCACTGCGCCCACGGACCCGTGGATGACCTTGAGCTTCACCTCGTCGGTGGAGAGCCGCTCCAGGGACTCCGTCAGGGCCTCCACCGAGCCCTGGACGTCGGCCTTGAGGATGAGCCTGAGCTCCTTGACCTCGCCGGCCGCGATCTGCTTGTGCAGCTCCTCCAGCGTGATGCGCGCGGTGCCCTTGCCCTTGAGGCGGTCTCGATCCGCCCGCACGGTGGCGATCTGGCGGGCCTTGCGCTCGTCGGCCACCACGAGCAGCGTGTCGCCCGCCTGGGGTACCCCTGACAGGCCGAGGAGCTCGACGGGGTCGGAGGGCCCTGCCTTCTGGACCTTCTTTCCGCGGTCGTTGAACATGGCCCGGACCCGGCCGGACTGAGACCCCACGACGACGGCGTCGCCCTCCTTCAGCGTTCCCGCCTGGATCAGGGCGGTGGCCACGGGGCCCCGGCCGCGGTCGAGGCGCCCTTCCACGATGACCCCGCGCGCGGCGCGGTTCGGATTGGCCTTGAGCTCGAGGATGTCGGACTGCAGGGCCGTCATCTCCAGCAACTGCGGGATGCCGTCGCCTTTCTTGGCCGAGGTGTGCACGAAGATCGTCTGTCCGCCCCAGTCCTCGGGCACGAGTCCGAGGTTGGCGAGCTCTCGCTTGACCCGGTCGGGATCGGCGCCGGGCTTGTCGATCTTGTTCACGGCCACGAGGATGGGCACGTTCGCGGCCTTGGCGTGGTTCACCGCCTCGATCGTCTGGGGCATCACGCCATCGTCGGCGGCCACCACCAGGATGACGATGTCGGTGGCCTGGGCTCCGCGCGCCCGCATGGCGGTGAAGGCCTCGTGACCGGGCGTGTCGAGGAAGGTCACCTTGCCGTGCGAGGTCTCCACCTGGTAGGCTCCGATGTGCTGCGTGATGCCGCCGTGCTCCTTCTCCGCCACCTTCGTGGTGCGGATGGCGTCCAGCAACGACGTCTTGCCGTGGTCGACGTGGCCCATGACGGTGACGACGGGGGGCCGCGCGGCGAGCTGGCTCGGGTCGGTCTCCTCCTCTTCCAGGATCTCTCCTTCGAGCGACCGCACCTCCACGTCGAAGCTGAACTTGTCGGCCACGAGCTTCGCCGCCATGGGATCGAGCACCTCGTTGAGCGTGGCCATGACGCCCAGCTCGAGCAACGCCTTGATCACCTCGCCGGACTTCCGGCGCATCGCCGCGGCCAGCTCCCCCACCGTGACGGACTCAGGCAGCTTGATCAGCTCGCGCTTGACCTCGACGGGCGGCTCCGGCTCGGCCGGCGGCGCGGCCGCCGCCAGCATGGGCTCGACCTTGGCGGGCGCCAGGGGGGCAACCTCTGCGACCGGACGGGCCGGCGGCACCGGCACCCCTGTGCGGCTCGGAACCACGGGACGGGCAGGGGCCGCCGCTGCCGGCGGCCTGATGGCCGGGGCAGTGGGCGCCACAGCGGGCGTCACGACCCTCGGCGGCGCCGGCGGCGGCTTCGGTACAGCCGGGGCTGCGGGAGCTCCCGGGACCACCGCGGCAGGCCGCACGGGGACCACGGGAGCGGGCTTCGCCGCGGGCGGCTTGGGTGGCTCGACCTTCTGGGGCTCCATCCACGCCGGCTCGGCCTTCGGCGGCTCGATCTTCGGGATCTCGACCCTGATCGTCTCGGCCGGAGGAGCCGGTGCCACGGAAGCCGCGCCCGTTGCCTCAGCCGCGGGCACCACCGGGGCCGGCCGGAAGATGGTGGCCGCCGGCTTGATCACCTCCGAAGCCAGTTCCGGCTCCAGCTTGGACCCCTTGGTCGCCTTCCGAGCCGGAGTCTTCGCCGCGCGGGCGCCCGGGGCCGCCCGCTTGGGGCCAGGCTCGCCGGGAGCGGCGCCCTCCTCTCCCGCCGGCACGGGCTTCGGCCGAGCCGCGCGCTTGGGCTTGGCCTCGATGGGCAACTCGCGCCCGCGGCCGAGCTTGATGCGGAGCTCGTTGGCGGTGGCCGTATCCAGCGGGGTCATGGCCCGCTTTCCCTTGTGCCCCATCCCTTCGAGCGCCACGAGCAGGTCCTTGCTCGTCACGCCGAGCTCCTTCGCCAGGTCAATGACCTTTACGCGTCCTGCCACAGCCTGTCTCCCTCCTTGCCCCGGGTCAGATCACCTGGGGCCGCGCACACCTCCGCCGGACCGCCAGCAGGAAGCTCGGTCGGCCGCTTGAACGCGTGCCCGAGCCGGCCCTCTCTGAGCGCCTGCTTCAGGCACTCCTCCGTCGGGCACACATAGGCGCCGCGTCCCATCCCCGCTGCCTCCGCCCGCACGCGCCCGTCTGCTCCTCGAACCAGCCGGATGAGCATCTTCTTGGGTCGAACCTGCCGGCATCCGAGACAGGTGCGCTCCGGCCCCGACTCACCCCGCTGAGGCTCGCGAGGCATCCTTCCGCGCATCGTCATCGGCCGATCCCGCCGCACCACTCTCAACAACCGCCTGCCGGGCGGCCTCGGCGTCGCGCGTCTCATCTCCGGCGACCTCGCCGCCCTCGGAGGCCGGCGGCGGCGGTGGGTGCTGGTCGACCCACTCGGTGGCAGCCGCGAGCAGGCTGGCGGCCTTCTTCTCGCCGACCCCGGGCAGGGCCTCGAGAGCGCCGAGCCCCCCCCGCACGATGCGCGCAGGCGAGTAGAGCCCCGCCTCTGCAAGCCGCTCCACGAGCTGAGGACCCACCCCGGCGAGCTCGGCCAGGGCCTCCCTGCCCTGGACCCGCTCCTCCTCCTCGCGCCGCCGGTCCTCCTCCACCTCGCTCTCGCTCTTGATGTCCACCCTGAGGCCCGTCAGCTTGGCAGCGAGCCGCGCGTTCTGGCCCCGCTTGCCGATGGCCAGCGAGAGCTGGTTGTCCGGCACCACTACCAGGACCGAGCGCTGGTCCCCCTCCTCCTCGAGGTCGCCCACCGTCACCGACGCCACCTTGGCCGGGGAGAGGGCCCTGCCGACGAACGTGGCCGGCTCGGGCGACCACTCCACGATGTCGATCTTCTCGCCTCGCAGCTCCCGACTGATGACCTGGATCCGCGTGCCGCGAAGCCCCACGCAGGCCCCGATAGGATCCACGTCGCGCTTGGTGGAGGCCACGGCCACCTTTGCCCGCTCCCCCGGCTCCCGTGCCGCTGCCCGCACCTGCACGATTCCCTCGGCGATCTCCGGGATCTCGGCCTCGAAGAGCCGTGCCAGGAGCCCCGGGTGGGTCCGCGAGAGCATGATCTGCGGGCCCTTGGCCGTCTTCTTGACCTCCAGCACATAGGCCCGCACCCGGTCTCCGGGGTTGTGGCGCTCCCCGGGGATCTGCTCGCGCTCCGTGATCACGCCCTCGGCCTTGCCCAGCTCGACCATGACATTGCGCTTCTCGATGCGGTGCACAAGGCCGCGGACGATCTTGCCTTCCTTGTCGATGAACTCCGAGTAGATCGCGTCGCGCTCGGCGTCGCGGACCCGCTGGAGGATCACCTGCTTGGCCGTCTGCGCCGCGATGCGGCCGAACTCCTGGTGCGGCAGCTCGAGCTCCAGCTCGTCGTCCAGGCGAGCGTCGCTGTTCAGCCGCCCGGCCTCGGCCAGGCTGATCTCGAGCCGCGGGTCGGAAACCTCCTCGACGACCTTCTTCCGAGCAAACACCTGGAGCGCACCCGTCTGTCGATTCAGGTGCATGCGCACGTTGTCGCCCAGACCCATGGTCTTCTTCGACGCCGACAGGAGGGCAGACTCCAGCGCCTCGAAGAGGACCTCGGTCCCGATCCCCTTCTCGTTGCCGATCTGCTGGATCACGTAGATGAGCTCTTTGTTGATCATGGCCTCTGCCGCACCTGCCTGCCTGGGAACACGGGCACGAGACGCGCCTTGGTCACCAGGTGGCGCGGCAGCATGCTCGTCTCCCCCTGGGCGCCCTCCACCCTCAGCTCCGCGGCTGTGACGCCCACCAGCTTGCCGGAGAACTCGGTACGCCCCCCCACGGGCTCGCGCACCCAGCACCGCACTTCCTTGCCGATGGCCCAGGCGAGCTCGCGGTCCTTCCGCAGCTCGCGGTCGAGCCCTGGCGAGGACACCTCCAAGTCGTACGCCTCCGGGATCAGCCCCGAGACGTCCAGCACGTCCCCGGCCTCGTGGCTGAGACGCTGGCACTCGCCGACGGTGACACCGCCGGACCGGTCCACGAACAGCCTGAGCACCCATCGCCGGCCTTCCCTGCGCCAGTCGGCATCCACCAGGGACAGCCCGTGCGCCTGCACCACCGGGAGCAAGACAGTCTCGATGCGCTCGAGGCGGCCTGCCGGGTCGCTCACGCCTCATGCCCCCCAGAAACCTTCAGAAAAAAAAGTGGGCTTCGCCCACTTTTCACAACACTTTAGCACATGCCCGGGCGCCCCCGCAAGGGAGCCCGGCCGGATCAGCCTCGGGATACCTCTCCAGCGACCACCCGGAGGGTTGCCAGCACCTCCGCGCGCGGCACCTTCCGCTCCCGCCGACTGGCGCGCTCGCGGATCTCCACTAGCCCCTCCCTGACGAACCCCTGTCCCACGGTCACCCGGATCGGCACGCCCAGCAGATCAGCATCCTTGAACTTCACGCCGGCGCGCTCGTCGCGGTCGTCCATCAGCACCTCGAATCCCGCCGCCACCAGCTCCCGGTAGACATCCTCGGCAGCCGCGGCCTGGGCCAGGTCGCGGGAGGCCACGGGAATCAGGTGGACCTGGAAGGGCGCGATGCTCCACGGCCAGACGATGCCGTCGGCGTCATGGCGCTGCTCGACGGCCGCTGCGGCGATGCGCGCCGGCCCGATGCCGTAGGAGCCCATGACGATGGGGTGCTCCCGGCCTTGCTCGTCGAGATAGACGGCCCCCAGGGGGACGGAGTACTTCGTGCCCAGCTTGAAGATGTTGCCGACCTCGATGACCCGCTCCACCCGGAGCGGGGCGCCGCACGACGGGCACGCCTCGCCCGGCAGGACAGCCTGCAGGTCCGCCCACTCGCACTGGAAGTCGCGGCCCGCCACGACGCCGGTGAGGTGGAAGCCCTCCCGGTTGGCGCCGGCCAGGTACGATCCCTGCCGGAGCGACTCGTCGGCCACGATGCGGGCGACACCGCTGACCTTGACAGGCCCGACGAAGCCCGCCGGGACCCCCAGGTGCTCCCGCACCTCTCCGGCCTGGGCCGGACGGGCCTCCCCACGGAGCGCGCGCGCCAGCTTGCGCTCGTGCAGCGCGTGGTCGCCCCGCACGAGGGCCAGCACCGGCCCCTCGGGCCCCATGAAGACCAGGGACTTGATCGTCAGCGCCGGTTCGATGCCCAGCAGCGCGCAGACCTCGGCAATGGTCCGCGCCTCGGGCGTGGCGACCTCCCCGAGCGTCCAGGCCGGCGCCGGCACCGGCGCCGGCAGGCCGCGGGCAAGCTCCACGTTGGCCGCGTAGCCACAGGACCCGCAGAGCGCGACCTCGTCCTCGCCGGCCGCGCTCGGCGCCATGAACTCATGCGAGCCCGCCCCCCCCATCATGCCGGGGTCCGAGTCCACCACGGCGTACCGGATGCCGCAGCGGTCGAAGATGCGGCAGTACGCAGCCTTGTGGTCGTTGTAGGACTTGTCCAGCGCCGCTGGGTCGGGATCGAGGGTATAGGAGTCCTTCATGAGGAACTCGCGGGTCCGCAGCACGCCCGATCGGGGCCGGGCCTCGTCGCGCTCCTTCGTCTGGATCTGGTACCAGACCTGAGGGAGATCCCGGTAAGAGCGGATCTCGCGCGCCGCGAGCCACGCCACGACCTCCTCGTGAGTCATGCCGAGACACATGTCCCGCTGGTTGCGGTCCTTGAGCCGGAACATCTCCCCGCCGATGGCCTCCCAGCGGCCCGATTGCTGCCAGATCTCCGCCGGGTGGAGCACCGGCATGGTCAGCTCCTGCCCCCCGATGGCGTTCATCTCCTCGCGGATGATGGCGGTGACCTTGTTCAGCACGCGCAGGCCGGCGGGCAGGTACACGTAGATGCCGGCGGCCAGCTGCCGCACCAGCCCCGCCCGCACCATGAGGCGGTGGCTGATGGCCTCGGCGTCGGCCGGATCTTCCCGGAGCGTGGGAATGAGCGATCGGTGCCAGCGCATGGAGGCTACCGGGCCCCCGGGCGCTTGTTGGGGCCCGCCACGCCAGGGGCGTAGACGAGCCGCGCGACGGGCTGGCCCCCGAGGATGTGGGACTCGAGGATCTCCGGAAGGTCAGCCTCCTGCACCCCCGCGTACCAGACGTTCTCCGGATAGACGATCATCATGGGGCCGTGACCGCATTGCGAGAAGCACCCGGCCTTGTTGATCCTGACCTCCGTCCGCTTCCCGGCCGCGGCCACGCCCGCGCGCAGAACCTGGACGTACCGCTCCACGTCGCCCTGGGTGGGGCAGGTCTCCCCGGAGGTGCAGACGAACACGTGGCGCTCGAACTGCCCCACGGCCGTCCCTACCCGCCGGCGGGATGCGCCGCGCGGCGTTCGGCCAGGAAGCGGTCCACTTCCTCGCGCATGGCCGCCACGATCTCCGCCTCCGGCACCTTCCGGATCACCTGGCCCTCCCGGAAGATGAGCCCGATGCCGCGCCCTCCTGCCACGCCGATATCGGCGGCACGCGCCTCCCCGGGGCCGTTGACCTCGCACCCCATCACGGCGATGTGGATCTCCTCGTCGAGCCCTCTGAACTCCTCCTCCACCTGGCGCGCCAGGCTCACGAGGTCCACGTCCGCGCGCCCGCACGACGGGCAGGCCACGAAGGTGAGCCCGCCCTGACGCAGGCCGAGCGCCTTGAGGATGTCGATGCCGACCCGCACCTCCTCGGTCGGGTCGGCAGACAGGGAGACCCGGATCGTGTCGCCGATCCCCTCGGCCAGGAGCGTGCCGATGCCCACGGCGGACTTGATGGTGCCCACCCCCGGCGTCCCCGCCTCCGTGACCCCGAGGTGGAAGGGGTACTCCACCTGGTCGGCCAGCAGCCGGTAGGCCTCGATCATCATGGCCGGGTCGGAGGCCTTCAGGGAGATCTTCATCTCGGGGTAGTTGCAGTCCTCCAGGATGCGGATGTGCCGGAGGGCGGACTCCACGATGCCCTGGGCCGTGGCCCCACCGTGCCGGGCCAGGAGGTCCTTCTCGAGAGAGCCTCCGTTGACGCCAATGCGGATGGGGATCCTCCGTTCCTTGGCAGCGGCGACCACCTCCATCACGATCGGCTTGCCCCCGATGTTGCCGGGGTTGAGCCGAAGCCCGTCCACACCCTGGGCGAGCGCCATGAGCGCGAGCCGGTAGTTGAAGTGGATGTCGGCGACGAGCGGGATGCGGATCTGCCGTCGGATCTCACCCAGCTTCTCCGCCGCCTCCTTGACCGGCACGGCGCAGCGGACGATGTCGCAGCCGGCGGCCTCTAGCGCCCAGATCTGGAGCAGCGTGGCCTGGACGTCGCGGGTGTCGGTCTTGGTCATGGACTGGACGGTGACGGGGGCGTCGCCCCCCACCCTGAGCCCGCCCAGCTGGATCTGCCTGGTCTTGCGCCGTTCGAACATGGACCGCGCTCCCCCCGCGCCGCCGGGCTCCCTCGACACCCGGACCGGACGCTCAGCGGAAGAACTTGAAGACATCGATGCGCGCCAGGTCGTTGTACACCGCGAACACCATCAGGAGCATGAGCAGGGCGAAGCCCACCTGTTGCGCCACCTCCCGCTTGCGCAGGGACAGCGGGCGTCCCAGGACCGCTTCGCACGCGAAGAAGAGCAGGTGTCCGCCGTCGAGCATGGGCACCGGCAGGAGGTTCAGCAGCGCCAGGTTGACGCTGATCACCGCGGTGAAGAACGCCAGGCTCGGCAGCCCCTGGCGCGCCTGCTCGCCGGCCGCCACCGCGATCTGGATCGGGCCGCCGATGTTGGAGCGGTCGATCTGGCCCAGGACGATCTTGTAGAGCCCCACCGCCGTCAGCGCGGTCACCTCGGCGGTGCGGCTCACGCCCTCCCAGACCGCCACCAGGGGGTTGGAGCGCAGGTGGACCCCCGTGGGCGCCGGGGAGATTCCGATGCGTCCGACCTCCACCTCCTTGCCGTCGGGGCCGCGATCCTTGACGGCGGCCGGCACGACCGAGACCGCGAGGGTCTCCTGGCCGCGGCGTACCTCGAGCCGTGTGGACTGGCCCGCCCGCTTGTAGATCGTCTCGGCCAGATCGTCCCAGGACAGGACCGGCTTTCCCTCGGCGGCGGTCACGGTGTCGCCCGGTCTGAGGCCGGCCTTGGCGGCCGGGTAGCCGGCGATCACATCGCCGATGGTGGCGGGCGTGAAGGGGCGAGCCCCGAGATCCCACGCCTGACGCTCGTCCCCGAACAGGTCGCGGGTGGTGACGCGCGAGGGCGTCAGCGTGACCGTTCGCTCGCCGCCGGGGCCCGCAACCGTGAGGGCCATGGGGCGCCCGGCTCCGTCCTGGACCACGCGCAGCACCTCGTGCCAGTACTGCACCCGCTGGCCGTCCACGGCCACCATGCGTTCTCCGAGCCGGAGCCCGGCCCGCGCGGCGGGCCCGTCCTCGGCCACGCGCCCGAGCACGGCGGGGAAGACGGGCCGTCCGACCACCATGAACACCACGGCGAAGATCACCGCCGCCAGCACGAAGTTCATGCCAGGTCCCGCGAACACGATGCCGAAGCGCGCGACCAGCGGCTTCAGGTGGAAGGACTTGGCGGGGTCGACCAGCTCCCCCTTGCCGCCCTCCAGCGGGTTCTCGTCGTCCCCCATCATCTTCACGTAGCCGCCCATGGGGACGGCGGAGAGGCAGTACTCGGTCTCCTTGCCCTTGATGCGCCAGAGCACCGGACCGAACCCGATGGAGAAGCGCTCCACCCCCACGCCGCAGAGCCGTGCCACGATGAAGTGACCGAGCTCGTGGATCAGAATCAGGACCCCGATCACCACCACGAACGCCAGGAGCGTCGTCATCGCCCGGCCCATCCGTCGGCGAGCGCCGCGGGGGCGGCGGGCCCCCGGCCGGCGGGCAACCACTCCCCCACGCGGCGGCGGGTCTCGGCGTCCGCCTCGACGCATGCCTCGACGCTCGTGAGCCCCCGGCCCGGCACGCGCGCGAGGGCCTCCTCGATCAGCGCGGAGATCCGGGAGAATGCGAGGCGCCCGTCCAGGAAGGCGGCCACGGCCACCTCGTTGGCGGCGTTCAGGATGGCCGGGGCGCAGTCGCCGTCCCGGAGCGCCTGGCGCGCCAGCCCAAGGCACGGGAAGCGCTCGAGGTCGGGCGCCTCGAAGGTCAGCTCGCCGACGCGCGTGAGGTCGAGCCGCTCGGATGCTCCGGGCAGACGGGTCGGGTAGCTCAGGGCGTAGAGAATGGGAATGCCCATGTCGGCCACCCCGAGCTGGGCGAGCACCGAGCCGTCCACGTACTCCACCATCGAGTGGACGATGGACTGCGGGTGCACGATCACCTGCACCTGCTCCGGCGCAAGGTCGAAGAGCCACCGCGCCTCGATGACCTCGAGGCCCTTGTTCATGAGGGTGGCCGAGTCGACCGTGATCTTGGCTCCCATCTTCCACGTCGGGTGCTTGAGGGCCTCGGCTACCGTCACGCGAGCCAGGTCGGCCTTCGGCCGCCGGCGGAAGGGCCCGCCGGAGGCGGTGAGCAGGATGCGGGACACCTCCGCGCGGTTGTGCCCCGCGAGACACTGGAAGATGGCGCTGTGCTCGGAGTCGACGGGCAGGAGGGGTACCCGCCGCTCCCGCGCCGCGCGGGTCATGAGGGGGCCCGCCATGACGAGCGTTTCCTTGTTGGCAAGCGCGATGGCCTTGCCCGACTGGATGGCGGCCATGGTCGGCAGGAGCCCTGCTCCGCCCACGATGGCGGAGAGGACCACGTCGGCCTCGACCTGCGTCACCAGCGTCACGAGCCCCGAGGGACCCGAGAGGATCTCCGGGCGGGGCCGCGGCAGCGCGCGCGCCACCTGGTCCATGGCCCGGGCATCGGTGAGTGCCAGCGCCCGCGGCCGGTGCTTCAGGCAGAGGTCGGCGACCAGCTCGGGGTTGGACCCCCGGGCCGCGAGCCCCTCCACGCGGAACTCCGCCGGGAACTGGTCCACGAGCTCGAGCGTGCGCCGCCCGATGGAGCCCGTCGCGCCCAGAAGGATGATGCGCTTCATGCGCCCGGAAGCTTCCCGTGGGCGACGTAGTAGAAGAGCACGGGGGCGTTGAAGAGCAGGCTGTCCACGCGATCCAGCATGCCACCATGCCCCGGGATGACATGCCCCGTGTCCTTGGTGCCAACGCTCCGCTTGAGGGCTGACTCCACGAGGTCGCCCAGCTGGCCGGCGACGCCCAGCAGCACGCCCACGGTCACGGCCTCGCGAGGCGTGAGCGCCCCGAAGAACCACGCCCGGGCCGCCAGCGCCGCCAGCACCGAGACCGCCAGCTGGGCCACGGCCCCCTCCACCGTCTTGTTGGGGCTGATCACCGGCGCCAGCCTCCGCCTCCCCACGGCCGAACCGACGAGATAGGCGGCGGTCTCCCCGAGCCACGTCACCCACACGAGCAGCAGCACCCATTCCGTGCCGGCCTCCAGATCCCGCAGCCAGAAGCCGTAGCCGAGCAGCCAGTTCACGTAGCAGATTCCGAACAGGGTCACGGCCGCCGGCTGCCAGTCGATCCGGGCCCCGTCGCGTCCCCGGAGCGACGCGGTGAGGACGGCCAGGAGCACAGCGGTGAGCGCGAGCCGCTCGGACATGGGCAGGGCGAAGCTGGCGGTGACGAGCACGCCGCCCGCCAGCCCGAGAAGCCGGAAGCTGCGGACTCCCGCCCGCTCGAACATCCCGGTGAACTCCCATTGGCCCAGGCCCGAGACGAGCACGATCAGCACGCCGAAGAGCCACACCGGCCCGACCACCACGACGGCCACGAACAGCGGCAGCAGGACGAGCGTGCTCAGGACGCGCTTGGCGAGGGCCACCCGGCGTGTCTCGCCGGTTCCCTGCACCTCGCTCCGGAGCGGCAAGTCGTGGGCGCGGGCCATTACACCCGACCGAAGCGCCGGTGCCGGCGCTGGAACTCGGCGACGGCCAGGCAGAGGTCGCGGGGGCCGAAATCGGGCCAGAGCGTCGGGGTCACCAACAGCTCCGTGTACGCGATCTGCCAGAGGAGGAAGTTGGACACCCGCATCTCGCCGCCGGTACGGATGAGCAGATCGGGGTCCGGCACGCCCTCGGTGTACAGCGCCCGCGAGAGCCGCGCCTCGTCGATCTCCTCGGGCCTGAGCGCGCCCGAGCGGACGTCCTCGGCGAGCCGCCGTGCGGCATCCACCAGCTCGTCGCGCCCGCCGTAGTTCAGGGCCATCACCAGGGTGAGCCCCGTGTTGGCGGCGGTCGCCTGCACGAGCCTGTCGATGGGCCGCCGCACCGCGGAAGGGACGCCGTTGGGGCGACCGATGACGCGAAAGCGGACGTTCCGGGCCATGAGCTCCGGGAGCTCCCGCCCGATGTTGCGCTCCAGGATACTCATCAGCGTCGACACCTCGGCGACGGGACGGTTCCAGTTCTCCGACGAGAAGGCGTAGAGCGTGACGAACTCGATGCCGAGCTCGCCCGCCGCGCGCACGATCTCGCGGACGACCTTGACGCCCTGGCGGTGGCCCGCCACGCGGGGCAGTCCGCGCCGCGTGGCCCAGCGGCCGTTGCCGTCCATGATGATCGCCACGTGGCGGGGAAGGGAGCGGGCCAGCACCTGCTCCCGGAGCTCCTTGTCGGCCAGAAGGGAGAGCTCCGCCGGGCGGGCGCCTGTTCCGGGGGTCAACGCCATGGCCCTCAAGTGTACCTGAGGGGCGGGCCCCCTTCCACGAAAATCAGGGCGAGAGCCTGGGCAGGCGCCCCGGGAACACGCCTAGATGGTCAGGATTTCCTGCTCCTTCTTCCTGGCCAGCTCGTCGACCTTGGTGGTGAACTTATCGGTGGTCTTCTGGATCACGTCGTGACCGCGCCGCTCCTCGTCCTGGGAGACCTTCTTGTCCTTGGCCAGCCCCTTGAGCTTGTCGTTGGCCTCCCGGCGGACGTTGCGGATCGCCACGCGCGCGTCCTCGGCCAGCTTGCCCACGGTCCGGGCGAGCTGCCTCCTCCGCTCCTCGGTGAGCGACGGCATGCTCAACCGGATCACCTTGCCGTCGCTGGCCGGGGTCACCCCGAGGTCGGACTTGAGGATGGCGCGCTCGATGGCGCTGATCTGCGAGGCGTCCCACGGCTGGATGAGGAGCGTCTTGGGATCGGGCACGGACACGGAGGCCATCTGGTTGATCGGGGTGGGCGTGCCGTAGGAATCCACCCGCAGGGTATCCAGCAGGGCCGTGTTGGCCCGGCCGGTCCGCACGCCGGCGAATTCGCGCCCGAGCAGGTCCACCGCCGCTTGCATGCGGGCTTCCGTGTCCTTGAGCAGGGCATCGTGCATGGTCCGTCACTCCCGGGGAGACGGCGAATCGGCCGAGACCACCGAGCCCACCGGCTCACCCATCACGATGCGGCGGATGTTTCCGCGGCGCGTGAGGTCGAATACCACGATGGGAAGCTTGTTCTCCATGCAGAGAGAGATGGCCGTGGTGTCCATCACCTGCAGCCCGCGGTTCAGCGCCTCGATGTAGGTCACACGCGGGAGCCGCGAGGCGCCCGGGTCCTTGGCCGGGTCGGCCGTGTAGATCCCGTCCACCTTGGTGGCCTTGAGGATCGCCTCGGCGCCGATCTCGATGGCCCGGAGCGCCCCCGCCGTATCGGTGGTGAAGAAGGGATTGCCCGTCCCGGCAGCGAACACCACGACCCGGCCCTTCTCCAGGTGCCGCATCGCCCGCCGGCGGATGTACGGCTCCGCCACGGCCCGCATCTCGATGGCCGAGAGGACCCGCGTGGCCACCCCCGCCTTCTCGATGGCGTCCTGCAGGGCCAGCGCGTTGATGACGGTGGCGAGCATTCCCATGTAGTCGGCGGTGGCCCGCTCGATCCCGACCGAGGCGCTGGCCACGCCCCGGAAGATGTTGCCGCCGCCGATGACCACCGCCACCTGGACCCCGAGGTCCACCACCTCGCGGATCTCGTCGGCGATCCGCCCGATGGTCTCCGGATCGATCCCGTATCCGCGTCCGCCCGCGAGCGCCTCGCCGGAGACCTTCAGCAGCACCCGGCGATAGGCGGGGTGGCGGCCCCCGGCCTCCACTACGTGCCCTCGCCGACCTGGAAGCGGGCGAACCGCCTCACCGCCACCCGCTCCTTCATCTTCGCGGTCGCCTGGTCCACCAGGTCCCTGACGCGGGTCTTGCCCGTGGCGTCCCGGATGAAGGGTTGATCGAGCAGGCACTGCTCGGTGTAGAACTTCTCGAGCTTGCCCTCGACGATCTTGTCGACGACCTGGGGTGGCTTCTGCTGGCCGGCCATCTGCTGGCGGTAGATCTCGCGCTCCTTCTCCACCACCGCGCCGGGCACCTGCTCGCGCGAGACGTACGCCGGGCTCGCGGCCGCCACCTGCATGGCCACGTCCCGCACGAGCTGCTGGAACTCGTCCGTCCTGGCGACAAAGTCGGTCTCGCAGTTGATCTCGACCAGAACCCCGATCTTGCTCCCCGGGTGGATGTAGGACGCCACGACCCCGTCGCGGGACTCACGGTGGGCCTTCTTCGCGGCGTCGGCCAGCCCCTTCTTGCGCAGGTATTCCACGGCGCCCTGGAGGTCCCCCTGGGAAGACTCCAGTGCCGCCTTGCAGTCCATCACCCCGGCCCCGGTGCGCTCCCGGAGCTCCTTGACCAGCGAAGCGTGCGATGCCATGCGGGCCGCTCTCCTTGTTCGCGTGTGCCGCTTCGCCGGCTCAGGCGCCGGCCTCGGCGGGGGCCGCCATCTCCGCCTCGGTCACCACGGGCAGGTCGGGCGCCGCGGGGGTCTCCTCCGCCTCCTCCTTCGCCAGGGTGCCGCGGCCCTCATTGATGGCATCGGCCATCCGGGAGGTGATGAGCCGAACGGCGCGGATCGCGTCGTCGTTCCCCGGGATGGGGTAGTCGATGCCGGTCGGATCGCAGTTGGTATCCACGATGGCCACGATGGGAATGGCCAGCCGCTTGGCCTCCTCCACCGCGATGGTCTCCTTCTTGGGATCGATGATGAAGATCGCCGAGGCGAGCCGCTCCATGGCCTTGATGCCGATCAGGGTCTTCTCGAGCTTCTCGCGCTCACGCTCGAGCCCGAGGACCTCCTTCTTCGGTAGGCGCTCGTACTCTCCCGTCTCCTTCATCTCGTCGAGCTTCTTGAGCCGCGCGATGGACTTGCGGATGGTGGCGAAGTTCGTCAGCGTGCCGCCGAGCCAGCGGTGGTTCACGTAGAACATCCCGCAGCGCGTGGCCTCCTCCAGCACCGCCTCCTGCGCCTGCTTCTTGGTCCCCACGAAGAGGACCGTGCCGCCGCCGGCGGCGAGATCGCGCACGAATGCGTAGGCCTCGCGGAACTTCTTGAGGGTCTTCTGCAAGTCGATGATGTAGATGCCGTTGCGCTCGCCGAAGATGTACTTCTGCATCTTGGGGTTCCAGCGCTTCGTCTGGTGGCCGAAGTGCACCCCGGCCTCGAGCAATTCCTTCATCGTCAGCGTCGCCATGGGTCCTCTCTTTTCGTCGGTTGGCCTCCGATCCCGAGCGGCGCACGCCCCCTCGCGGGGGTCACTGCAGCACTCCCCCGGCGGGCGACCGCGCCACCGGGGACCGAAGCTCGAGACCGTGCGTGGTTGCGGGCGGCCGATGGGCCGCCCATGTCAGGTCGTGTACTTCGAGTTCACTCGAACGTACTCCTCCGACAGATCGGATGTCCAGACGCGCTCCTCGCCGCGCCCCAGACCCAGGTCGATGGCGATGGTGTACTGCCGCCGGCCCATGATCTCGCGGACCCGGTCCAGGCGGGCCCCCGCGCGCAGTATACCCCGCTCCACGAGGGGCTCCTCGCCGATCCGGATCGCCAGGCGATCGGGCAGCACGCGGGCGGCGGACTTGCCCAGGGCCATCATGATCCGCCCCCAGTTGGGGTCGGCTCCGGCGAAGGCGGTCTTCACCAGCGGCGAGTTCGCCACGGCGCGTGCCGCCACGAGCGCCTCCCGTCGAGTCCGGGCTCCCCGGACGACGATCTCCACGAGCTTGGTGGCGCCCTCCCCGTCGCGGACGAGCATCAGGGCGAGCCGCTCGGTGATCGCCTCCAGCGCCCGGCGGAACTGGCGCAGCCCCCGCCCGCCCTGCTCCAGCGGCGCATTCTCGGCCAGTCCATTGGCCAGCACGGCCACCGTGTCGCTGGTGGACTGGTCCCCGTCCACCGAGATCCGGTTGAGCGAGCGATCCACGGCGCGCCGGAGTGCCCCGTGCAGCGCGTCGGCGGCGATGACGGCATCGGTGGCGAGGAAGCAGAACATCGTCGCCAGGTGCGGCTCGAGCATGCCCACCCCCTTGGCGATGGCCCCGAGCGTGACGGGACGCCCGCCGACCTCGACGCGCAGCGCCGCCTCCTTGGGCACCGTGTCCGTCGTCATGATCGCCTCGGCGGCGGCGCGGCTGCCCTGGGGAGAGAGCGCCTTCACCAGCTTCGGCAAGCCGGCCCGGATCCGGTCCATCGGCAGCGGTTGCCCGATGACGCCCGTGGCGGCGATCAGAACCTGCTGCGGGGGCAGGTGGAGCAACTCGCCGACGACGCGGGTCATCTCCCGGGCATCCTTGAGTCCCTGCTCGCCCGTGCAGACGTTGGAGCAGCCGCTGCTGGCCACGATGGCCTGGGCCTTCCGGCCGCGCACGTGCTCCTGCGAGACGAGCACCGGCGCGCCCTTGACCTGGTTCGTGGTGAAGACCGCCGCGGCCCGCGCCGGCGCCGAGGAGTAGATCAGCGCCAGGTCCTTCTTTCCGCTGGCCTTGATGCCCGCGGCGACGCCGGAGGCGAGGACACCGGGGACGGCCGTGATCCCCCCGTCCAGCCACTGGATCTCTGGCATGCGGCTGGCGGGGCCCGTCAGGGGTAGACGGGGGGCGCTTCCAGACCGCTCCGCTCGTCCCACCCCATCATGATGTTCAGACTCTGGACCCCGTTGGCGGAGCCGCCCTTGCCCAGGTTGTCGAGCGCGGAGAGGCAGACGGCGCGCGAGGTGCGCGGGTCCACCACCACGGTGAGATCGCAGAAGTTGGATCCGAGCACCCGCCGGGTGGTCGGCCGCTCTCCTTCGGGCAGCACCCGGACGAAGGGCTCGCCGGCGTAGAACTCCCGGTAGAGGGCCACGAGCTCGGTGGTGCTGACCGACTTCCCGAGCGGAACCGAGGCCGTCGTGAACAGCCCCCGGTTCAGCGGGATCAGATGCGGCGTGAAGCTCAGCACCACCGGCTGGCCCGAGAGGGCCGAGAGCTCCTGCTCCATCTCGGGGGTGTGTCGATGGGTGGCGATGCCGTAGGCCTGGACGTTCTCGTTGGCCTCGGTGTAGAGGTACATGGGATCCGTCTTGCGACCCTGGGCCCCCGCGCCCGTGACCCCCGACTTGCCGTCCACGACGATGCCCTCCGGCCGCCCGAGCCCGCTCTTGAGCAGCGGAGCCGTCGCCAGGATCGCGCCCGTGGGGTAGCAGCCGGGAGAGGCCACCAGGCCCGCCTGGGCGATGGCCTTTCGGTGCAGCTCGGGCAGCCCGTACACGGCCTCGGCGAGGCCGGCGGCGTCCACGTGCGGCGCCTTGTACCAGGTCGTGTAGAGAGAGGCGTCCCGCAAGCGGTAGTCAGCCGACAGATCGATGACGCGACGGCCGCGGCGCCGCAGCACGGGGACGGCCCGCTGCGACTCCATGTGCGGCAACGCGAGAAACACCACGTCGGCCTCGCCCGCGAGCCGCTCCGGGTCGGCCTCCTGGAAGACGAGAGAGCAGAGCCCCCGCAGGTGGGGGAAGAACTGATCGAGGCGCTCGCCGGAGAGCCGCTCCGAGGTGACGGCCGTGAGCCGGACCTGCGGGTGGACCCCGAGCAGGCGGAGGAGCTCCGCCCCCATGTATCCGCTGGCGCCCGCGACCGCGACCCGAAGCACCCACCAGCCTCCGGGCTACCGCTTGGAGTACTGGAACTTGGACCGGGCTCCCGGCTGCCCGTACTTCTTCCGCTCCTTCATCCGCGGATCACGGGTGAGCAACCCCGCACGCTTCAGCGTCTGCCGGAGCTTGTCGTCGAAGAGAAGCAGTGCCCGGGCGATGCCGTGGCGAACCGCCCCGGCCTGGCCGGTCGGGCCGCCGCCGCCCACGTTGATCGTGGCGTCGAACTGGCCCAGGGTGCTCGTCAGCTGGAGCGGCTGGCAGATGATCATCCGCAGCGTCTCCCGCGGGAAGTAGTCCTCGAAGGGTCGGCGGTTGACCATGATGGTGCCCGCGCCCGGCCGGAGCCACACCCGGGCCACGGAGGTCTTCCGCCGCCCCGTTCCGTAATACGCCATCGTCTGAGCCATGTCCTCCCCTTACGAGGATGTCCGAACGCTCCCGGGGAGCGGCTCGGGCTTCTGGGCCGAATGCGGGTGCTCCGACCCCCGGTACACCTTGAGCTTCCGCGCCATGGCGCGGCCCAGCCGTCCCTTGGGCAGCATCCCCTGAACGGCCCACTCGATCACCCGCTCCGGGTGCGCCTTGAGCATCTTCTCGGCGCTCACCTCGCGCAACCCGCCGATGTACCCGGAGTGCCATCGGTAGATCTTGTCGGTGAGCTTGCGCCCGGTCAGGTGCACCTTCTCCGCGTTGATCACGACAACGTGGTCCCCGACGTCCAGGTGGGGCGCAAAGGTCGGCTTGTGCTTGCCCCGGAGGATGGTGGCCACCCGCGAGGCCAGGCGTCCGAGCACCTTCCCCCCGGCGTCGACCACGTACCATTTCCGGTCGATTGCGTCCTCCCGCGGCATGACGGTCGGCATGTGTCCCTCGCTCCTGTCCGGAGCTTCCCCGGTAAATCTCGCGCCAGAGATCGGCAACACGTCATACTAAAAGGGCTTTCGCAGACTGTCAACCCTTTCGTCCCTGCGGTCCCTGCGGCGGGCGGACCGTCTTGCCGGGCCACATACACAGGGTTCGGATCGGACAGGTGGAACACGCCGGGTTGCGGGCAAGGCAGGCGCGCCTGCCGTGGATGATCAGAAGGTGGGTCGCGCGGGTCCACTGCGCGCGGGGAAGGACCTGGCACAGCTCCTCGTGGATGGCCTCGGCGTCCGTCCCCCTCGCGAGGCCAAGGCGCTGGGAGACACGCGAGACGTGGGTGTCCACGGCGAGCGCCGGGATGCCGAACGCGTTGCCGAGCACCACATTGGCGGTCTTCCGGCCCACCCCCGGAAGCGCCGTGAGCTCCTCCCCGGTCCGCGGGACCTCGCCCCCGTGCCGCTCGACGAGGGCCTGGGCCATGCCCCGGATGGTCCTGGCCTTGGCCTTGTAGAAGCCAGTGGAGAAGATCTCGCGCTCCAGGGCCGCCGGGGGCACGCGGGCCCAGTCCCTGGCCGTCCGGTAGCGCTTGAACAGCGGCGCCGTCACCTGGTTGACGCGCTCGTCGGTGCACTGGGCGGACAGGATCGTCGCAACTAGGAGCTCCAGCGGCGTGGTCCAGCGTAGCTCGATGCCTGCATCGGGATAGGCCGCGCCCAGCTTGCGCACGATGGCCCGTGCCCGCGCCTTCGTCTCGCGATCGGCTTCCGCCATCATCCCCTCCGCCCCTCGGGAGGGCTCCCGGCGGGGCTCTCCGACGAACCCACCTCGATGCGCCCTGGAAGGATACTCACGGGCGCCAGCCAGACCTTGATGGGCAGCCGCTTGAGACGGGGCGCGGGGTCCAGGTGGCGCATCACCCAGCCCGTCAGCGGCCCGGGCACCGCCACACCTCCCACGCGCAGGGCCTCGGCGCGGAGCCCGAAGGGGCTCCCGTCCAGGCCAGGCACGAGACGCACGCGGCCCGAGAGGGCGGGCCCCGGCCAACCGAGGCCCACATCGGCCGAGCCGTCCCCCAGTCGCAGGTCGACGCGCGTGAAACGCTTCTGGGCGCGAAGGAAGTGAAGCAGATCCGTCTCGGTCACCGTCAGCCGCTCGGCGGTCAGCGCCTGGAGGTCCAGCACCTCGAGCCGTCCCGTGTCGACGAGGCGCCGGGGATTGAAGAGGAGGCCCCCCACCGACAGCCGGATGTTGCGCAGCCGGAGCGCCGGGCGTTTCCGGGCGAACTCGCCCACGAGCGCCGAGTCGGCCTCGATGACGAGCCGATCCACCTCTCCGCGGAGGAGGGCCTCCGCCCGGTACTCGAGCGACGCCGTGAAGCCCAGCACCTCGCGGGCGTGGTCGCTGAGGAAACCCCCGCCTGATTGACGCAGCCGCCGCGCCACCTCCTCGGCGCTGATCCCCGCCAACGGCTCCAGGCGCCTCATCCTGACCATGCCACGGCTCCCGTCCGGCAGCGAGAACTCGGCGATCACGGGAAAGGCCGCCGCCAGCCACCGATCGCCACCGCCGAAGGCGGCCATGATGCGGTCGGGCCTCTCGGAGGCGAAGTCCGGCCCCTGATCCCCGGTCTTGAGGATCACGAAGTCGACACCGAGGGGGGGGCCGTCCCAGGCTCGCGTCAGCGTCAGCGGCAGCTGTTCGCGGACCGCAGTGTAGCGGAAGTTGGAAAGGGAGAAGTAGTTGTCATTGGGCACCACGGCCACCCTGGCCGATCGCCCGCCGGCTGCGCGCAGGATGGCCTCGAGCACCTCGCGATGACGCCAGTCGCCCCCGTCGGGGGCCCGCGAGAAGACCACGGTTCCCAGCAGCGGCGGCACCGCGGGAGGCGGCGGTAGCGCGAAGGCGGCAGACGAGACTTGCACCACCCCGAGCGCCAGGCAGCTCCAGGTGAGCCCACGCCGCCACGCAGGGGCGAGGCGCTGGAGCCCAGCTGCGGCCACCAGGGCGGCGGCGGGAAGGAGCGGCAGCGTGTAGCGCAGGTTCTTGTTCTGGATCAGAAGGAAACCTACGAGCGGCAGCGTGGCGGACCAGAGAAGGCCGCGCGCGCGCGGCATGCGACGAAGCGCCCAGAGCCCCCACGCCGCCAGTGGAGCCGCCAGGAGCCCGAACTGGGGCTGGAACACTCGCGGATAGTAGAGCAGCGACCCCGGGGTGAGCGCGGGGGCATGCCCCGACTCCGCCGCCTGCTTGAACGAGCGGTTGAGGACCTGCATGGGCAGCCCGATGAGCCGTGGACCGTACCAGGGCAGCGCGATGACGAGCCCGATCCCGACGGCGAGGAGCAGCCGGCGGAGCCGCGGCCCGCGGTCCGGGGCCGCGAAGGCGTTCCAGGCGCACCAGGCCAGCGGCGGGAGGACGTAGGACGCGAAGGGAGGCTTGGTCAGCATCCCGACTCCCAGCGCCACACCCGTGAGCACGGACCATCCCGGCCGCGAGAAAGCCTCCGCCCGTCCGAGCGCGTACAGCGTCACCGCCACCATGGCCGCCAGCGGCAGATCGAGCTGGAAGGTGGTGAGCGAGAAGACGACGAAGGGCGCCGTCCCGAGCAGGAAGGCGGCCACGAGGCCGGCCTCGGCGTCGAGCAGCCGGCGCCCGATCCCGTAGACGGCGAGCGTCCCGACGGCGAGGAAGCCCCACATGACCGCCTGCGCCGTGAGCGGCACGATGGCCAAGAGGAAGTACAGCAGTCCCGCCGTGCAGGCAACCACCGGCGGGTAGAAGCTCGACATGGCGATGATCTCGCTCACCCGCTCGTGCCCCGGCTCGGCGAGGATGCGGTGGCAGACGACGGCCCGCTCGAGGTGGTTGGCGTGGTCCCACTCCGGCGGGCGGCGGTCGAGCGTCACCCAGGCCGCCGTGACCGCGGCGAGGAAGAGGAGCAGCAGCACCAGCAGCGCGCCGTCGCGCCGGCTCATCGGGGACGCCGCGCCACCAGCAGGAGCGAGATTCCGAAGGGCGAGGAAACCCAGCGGAGCAGCCGGGCCTCGAAGGCGAAGCACCCCGCCAGCAGGCGATTGACCGGAGCGGGCGGGCGGCTGAGGTCGTGGGTCTGGCGCCCCGTGAGACGGTGCAGGAGCCGGGCGAGGACGATGGGCGCGGCCAGCAGGGAGTTGAAGTAGGTGAGGCGCTCCACCTTGAAGCCCGCCCCTTCGACCGCCACGCGCAGCCCCCGTCCGGTGTAGCGCCGGCGGTGGCCGAGGATCTCGTCGTGGCGACTCCACAGCCACGGGTACGCCGGCACGGTCACGAAGAGGGATCCTCCCGGCACGAGCAGCGCGCGGACGCGCTCCAGCGCCAGGCCGTCATCGTCCAGGTGCTCGAGCACGTCGAAGAGGCAGGCGGCGTCCAGGGTCCCCGCCTCGAGAGGGATGCGGTCGGGCAGCGCGCCGGCCAGGACCGGAAGGCCCCGAGCATCGGCGGCCCGGAGCAGCGCCGGGTCCGCCTCGATCCCGACCACGTCGCCGAAGCGCGCCAGCCCGGGCAGCAGGCCGCCGCTGCCGCAGCCGAGCTCGGCCAGCCGCAGCCCCCCTGCGGGCAGCCGGCGGGCCATCTCGGCGAGGATGACCGTCTGCCGGCCGAGGAACCACCAGTGCGCCCGGTCCTCCCCGGCGTGGACCGCGGCGTAGCCCGAGTCCATACGCCTCAGCCCGGGCCCCCGGACCGCCGGTCGGGCCGGGGGGCTAGCGCGGAGCCGCCAGCGCTCGTCGCACCATCTCCAGGCGGTCGCGGAGCTGCCCCGGGGGGAGCGGGGCCGGGTCGTGCGGGACCCGCCACACGGGCCAGCGCGGGTCCGGGTCGCCGGCCAGGCGCGGGACCAGGTGCCAGTGGATGTGCGGGACCTGGTTGCCCAGCAGCTCGTAGTTCAGCTTCACGGGCCGGTACACGGCGGCCAGCGCCCGGGCCATGTCCGTCACGTCCTCGATGAGCGCGGCCCGCTCGCCGGCGGTGAGATCGTAGAGCTCCTCGGCGTGGCGGCGGAGGATGACGAAGACCCAGCCGGGGAAGTACTGGTCCCGGTTGAGGTACGCGCGGGAGACGGCAAGGTCGGCGATGAAGTGGTCGCCCTCGCCCGCCACCTGCTCGCACATCGGGCACGGCCTCTGGCTCACCGGCGGCGCGCCTCCAGGAAGCGTCCGATCCGCACCAGCGCCTCCTGGATGCGCTCCAGTGAGTTGGCGTAGCACACGCGCAGGTACCCCTCGGCGTTGCGTCCGAAGTCGATGCCGGGGGTCAGCGCGACATGCGCTTCGCGGAGGATCTCGAACGCGAAGGCCAGGGAGTCGCCCGTGTACGCGCGGGCGTTGGCGAGCACGTAGAAGGCCCCCGTCGGCGGTGCGCCCACGCCGAGGCCGATGCGCCTGAGCCCGGCCACCATGGCGCGGCGGCGCTCGTCGAAGATGCGGCGCATGCGCGCGGCGTCCGCCCCCGCCTCCTTGAGCGCGGCCAGCGCCGCCCACTGGACGAACTCGTTGGTCGAGATGAAGAAGTTGCCGTGAGCCGCCGTCAGCGGGCGGATGAACTCCCGCGGCGCGATCAGGTAACCGAGCCGCCACCCGGTCATCGCGTAGGCCTTGGAGAAGCCGTTCAGCACGAAGGCGTGGTCGGTGAACTCGAGGATCGAGTGCTCCGGACCCTCGTAGGTCAGCCCGTGATAGATCTCGTCGGAGACGATCCAGGGGCCGAGACCGGCCAGGGCCTCCATGCGCTCGGTGGAGAGCACCGTGCCCGTGGGATTCGCGGGCGAGTTGATCAGGATGGCCCTGGTGCGCGGCCCGAGCGCTTCCCGCACCGCCCCGGGCTCGAGCTGGAAGCCATCGTCCTCCTCGACGGGCACAGAGACCGGCTCCCCGTCTGCGTACTTCACGAACTTGGGATAGCAGGCGTAGTGCGGGTCGGAGAGCAGCACCTGGTCGCCGCGCTCGAGCAGCGTCATGAACAGGAGGAGCATCGCCGGCGAGGTGCCGGCCGTGACCAGGATCTGGTCGGGCGAGAGGCTCACGCCGTAGCGTTCGTGGTAATGCTCCGCGATGGCCTCGCGGAGGGGGAGGATCCCCTGGGTGTGGACGTAGCGGGTGCGGCCGTCCTTGAGTGCCTTCTCCGCGGCTTCGCGGATCACCGGAGGGGTGTCGAAGTCCGGCTCGCCATACTCGAGGTGGATGATGTCGATCCCCTGGCGCTCCAGCTCCTGGGCCTTCTGAAACACCTCGACCGCGAGGAACGGCTCGATCTCCAGGGCGCGGCGGGCGATCATCGAGCGCTCCTGGGGTCGCGGGAGAGCGCGCGCCGGAGGCCGGCGGCCACGATCTGCGCCAGCATGCGCGGGCCGTCCTTGAGCACTCCGACCTTGGATCCGGGCTGGTCCGTCCAGTTGATGGGCACCTCGGCGATCCGGTACCCGCGGCGCTGGGCCAGCAGCACGAGCTCGACGTCGAAGCCGAACCCGTCGGTGCGGAGCGCCGGGAAGAGGTCGTCCGCCACCGCCGCCCGGAACAGCTTGAAGCCGCACTGGGTGTCCACCACGCCGGAGACACCGAGGGCGCGGACGAGGCGGCTCCACACCTGGCCCGCCAGCATCCGGTGGGCCCGCGCCCGCACCACCACCGAGGGATCGGGCAGCGCGCGCGACCCGACGGCCAGGTCCGCCCCGGCCTGGATCGCGGCCTCCAGTCGCTTGACCTCCACGATAGGCGTGGCGCCATCGGCATCCGCCATGAGCCTGAGGGTACCCCCGACGGCCATCATCCCGGCCCGCACGGCGAAGCCCTTCCCGCGATTGGCCGGGAGCACGTGGAGCCGTACGCCGGGGTGGACACGGGCCAGATCGCGGACCAGGGCGCCGGTCGCGTCGCGACTGCCGTCGTCCACCACGAGGACCTCGTAGGGCTGGTCCCGCCCGTCGAGGTAGGCCACCACCTCCTTGAGGTAGGCGGGCAGGCGGGCGGCCTCGTTGTAGGCCGGGATGACGACTGACCAGGCGGGTGCCGCGGACACGGCCGCCTAGAACCAGAACTGCGTGTCGGCGCGGCGGCGCCGGTGCGCCACGCCGGTCCGCTGCGCGGCCCGGAGGACTTCCCGGGCGACGGCAGGAGCCACCTTCTTGTTGAACACGCTCGGGATGATGTACTCGGGGCCGAGCTCGCTCCTGTCCACGCAGGCCGCGATGGCGTGGGCCGCAGCGATCTTCATCTCATCGTTGACACTCCGGGCCCGCGAGTCGAGGAGCCCGCGGAAGAAGCCGGGGAAGCAGAGGACGTTGTTGATCTGGTTCGGGTAGTCGGAGCGGCCCGTGGCCAGCACCCGGACATGCCGCTCCGCCTCCTCGGGCTGGATCTCCGGCACCGGGTTGGCCATGGCGAACACGATGGCGTCCCGGGCCATGCGCTTGACGTCCCGCACCGTGAGTGCCCCGGACACAGACAGCCCGATGAAGACATCCGCCCCCTCGATGGCCTCCGACATCCGCCCCTTGAGGTTCTGCGGGTTGGTCGCCTCGGCCACCCAGCGCTTCATGAAGTCCAGTCCCACGGGCCGGCCGCGGTAGATGGTCCCGTGCTCGTCCACGCCGACGATGTGGCGGATGCCCAGGGCCAGGAGGATCTTGATGGCCGCGGTGCCGGCGGCGCCGACGCCGGAGACCACCACCCTGAGGCGCCGAGGGTCCTTCTTGACGATCTTGAGCGCGTTGAGCAAGGCCGCCAGCACCACCACGGCCGTGCCGTGCTGATCGTCGTGGAACACGGGAATGTCCAGCTCCTTGCGGAGCCGGTCCTCGACCTCGAAGCAGCGGGGCGCGGCGATGTCCTCGAGGTTGATGCCACCGAAGGAGGGCGCCAGGAATTTCACGGTCTGCACGATCTTGTCCGGGTCCTTCGTGCCGAGGCAGATCGGGAAGGCGTCCACGCCGGCCAGCTCCTTGAAGAGCATCGCCTTGCCTTCCATCACCGGCAGCGCCGCCGCCGGGCCGATGTCGCCGAGTCCGAGGACCGCCGTGCCGTCCGTGACGACTGCGACCATGTTCCGCCTGATGGTCAGCGTGAAGGCGCGGTCTACGTCCTCGTGGATGGCCAGACACACCCGGGCCACGCCCGGGGTGTAGGCCATCGAGAGATCATCGCGCGTCCGGATCGGCACCTTGCTCGCGATCTCGATCTTGCCGCCCCGGTGCATGAGGAAGGTCCGGTCCGAGATGTTGGCGACCTTCACCCCGGCGATCCCCTTGAGGTTCCCGATGATCTCCTGCCCGTGACGACCGTGGCTGGCCTTGATGGTGATGTCGCGCACGACCCGGTTGCCCGTGGTCTCCACGAGGTCCACGGCACCGATGTCCCCACCGGCCCGGCCGATGGCGGAGGTGACCTTGCCGAGCATGCCCGGCCGGTTCCGGATCTCCAGACGCACGGTCAGGCTGTAGGAAGCACTCGGAGCGGGGGCGCTCAACAGGATCCTCCGGGCAAAGGCGGAACCTCTCGTCGCATCAAGCCGTTTGACGATACGGCCCGACTGCGCCCGGTGTCAAACGTTTTTCCCGCCGCCCGGTTGACCCTCGGCCCGGACGCATGATATCCCACCTGCATGTCTCTGCGGATCGGCATCTTCTGCCTGGGGCTTCTGCTCGCCGTCACCTCCGCCCAGGCCGAGCCCCGGCGCTGGACTGTCGTCGCGGGGAGGAGCCAGGTGTGGCTCACCGCCTCCTTCCCGCTCGGAGACTTCACCGGGCGAACGGAGGACCTGGGCGGCGAATTCCTCGCCGATCCCACCGATATCCGGCAGGGGGTGACGGGGACCCTCCGGGTCAACGCCACGACACTGCGCACGGGCGTTGACGGGCGGGACCGGGACATGCGCCAGGCGCTCGGCGTGGACGGCCATCCCGAGATCCGCTTCGTTGTCCAGGCCGTCGAGCCGTCGTTCAGCTCCATCACGGAGGCCGCCGACGTGCTCCTGGCCATCACGGGGTCCATGATCATCCGCGGAGTGGAGCGCCCCATGACGGTTCCGGGTCGCGTGCGCTTCCGGAGCGACCAGCTCTGGGTGCGCGGCGAGTCCCGCCTGAGAATGACCGACTTCGGGATCACGCCCCCCCGACGGCTCTTCCTCACCGTCCGCGACGAGGTGGGCGTGGCTTTCGACGTCACGCTCGCACCTGCCCAGTAGCCCGCCCCCCTGGGGGCCCGGGGCCGAATAGGCCCACTCGCTGACGCGTCTACCGTCCATGGGGGCATCCGGGACGACCCCACCGACCCGTCGGGGCCTGCCCGAACGGAGTTTCCCTGAAACGGCGGGGGGCTCGGTCCACTCTAAAGTCCTACGGGAGCGTGATCCATTCCGGGTCACTGGCCCCTAGACTCGCGGGAGACGAGGCAAACGATGACATTCCGAGAGAGCGAAAGCCCAACAAATGCAGAGATGACCGGCACTTGGGGGGAGCAGCCGGCCCCCCGTGCCAGGGCGCGCCGGGCCCCCACCCTCGTGGCCACCGAGGTGGACCCGGCCGTCGAGGGTGAGTCCCCCGACGTGCCGGTGAGCCTGGACGGCGCTATAGCCCTGCCCGAGGCGGCGCTCGAGCCCTCCGCCCCCGAGGGCGAGGACCCGGTGCGCATCTACCTCAAGGAAATCGGCAAGGTCCCCCTGCTGAACGCCGAGAAGGAGGTGGCCCTCGGCAGGCGCATCGAGGCCGGCCAGATCCAGCTCCGCGGGGCCCTGGGCGAGATCCCCATGGCCGTGGACAGGCTGCTCACCCTGATGGACCGTGTCCGACGCGGGGAGCTGCCCCTGGACGATCTCATCCTGCTGCCGGACGGCGGCGAGCCCGAGCCCGAGCAGCTCAAGCCCATCCTGGCAACCTTCGCGCGGATCCGCCGGCTGGAGCGGGAGATCCAGCGGCTCCAGGAGGCGCTGGCTGACAGGCGCCGGTCGAGCGCCACCCGCGCCAGCTACAACAAGTGGATCGCCGAGAACCGCGCGGCCATCCGTGGCCTCGTCGAGAAGCTGCCGCTCCGGCCCGCGCTCGTGGACGAGATCGTGGCCGACAGCCGCCGCGTGGTCGAGCAGATGCGTGACCTGCGCAGCGGCAAGGAGCTGCGCGCTGTCGAGAGCCAGGTCGGGCTCCGGCGCAAGGCCCTCGTAGCAGCGCTCTCGGTCATCGAGAAGCACGATCGGGTCGTGCGCCAGGCCAAGAAGGAGCTGATGGAGGCGAACCTCCGCCTCGTGGTCTCGGTCGCCAAGCGCTACCTGGGCAGCGAGCTCGGGCTGCTGGACCTCGTCCAGGAGGGCAACATCGGCCTCATGAAGGCCGTGGACCGCTTCCAGTACCGCCGGGGGTTCAAGTTCTCCACCTACGCGACGTGGTGGATCCGCCAGGCGATCACACGAGCCATTGCCGACCACTCGCGCACCATCCGCATCCCGGTCCACATGGTCGAGACGCTGAACCGCATCTCGCGCGTGAACCGGATGCTCGTCAACGAGATGGGGCGCGAGCCCACGCCGGAGGAGCTGGCGCGGCGCACCGGGGTGCCCGCCAGGAAGGTGCGGCTGATCCTCGAGTCCTCGCGCAAGCCCCTGTCGCTGGAGACGCCCATCGGCGAGGACTCGGACCTCGGCGACTTCCTCGAGGACAAGACGGCCGAGTCCCCCAACGAGACCCTGATCACCCAGGACCTCACCACCCAGGTGGAGCGGGCGCTGTCCACGCTCTCCCCCAAGGAAAAGGAGATCCTGCGGCTGCGCTTCGGCATCGGCGAGGAAGGGGAACACACCCTGGAGGAGGTCGGCCGGCGCTTCTCGGTGACGCGCGAGCGCATCCGCCAGATCGAGACCAAGGCCCTGCGGAAGCTCCGGCACCCGCTCCGCGGCCGCGCCCTCCGCGCCTTCGTCGAGAACTAGCGCCGGGGGCGGAGGCGGGCCCATCTGCGGAGGTACGGCGCCCTCGCACGCAGAGCGGCCCGTTTGAGCGGGGTGCTACACGGGCATGATCCCGTGCTTCTTCCAGGGACGCTGCACCTGCTTCGTGCGCGCCATCTCCAACGCCCGGATGACCACGGGCCGGGTCTCCCGCGGGTCGATCACGTCGTCGATGAAGGCCCCCCCGGCGGCGATATACGGGTTGATCAGCTTCCGGAAGTCCTCGACCCGCCGGGCCCGCTCCGCGTCGGGATCCGCCGCGGCCGCGATCTCCTTCCGGAAGATGATGTTGGTCCCGCCCTCGGGCCCCATCACGGAGATCTCCGCCGTGGGCCACGCCACGATGAGGTCCGGCTCGTAGGCCTTGCCGCACATGACGAAGTAGCCCGCGCCATAGGCCTTCCGCAGGACGACGGTGACCTTGGGCACCGTGGCCTCGCTCACCGCGTAGAGCATCTTGGCCCCGTGACGGATGATGCCCTGCCGCTCCACCTTGGAGCCCACCAGGAACCCCGGCACGTCCTGCAGGAACACGAGCGGGATGTGAAAGGCGTCACAGAGCATGATGAAGCGCGCGGCCTTGTCGGCCGAATCCACGTCCAGCGCCCCGCCCAGCACCATGGGCTGGTTGGCCACGATCCCCACGGGGCGGCCGCCCAGGCGGGCCAGGCCGGTGATGAGGTTCCGGGCCCACGCGGGCTTGATCTCGAAGAAGCGGCCGCCGTCCACGACGTGCGCGATGACCTTCTTCATGTCGTAGGCCTTGCGGGCGCTGTCGGGCACGATGCTCAGCAGCGCCTCGTCCATCCGGTCGGCGGGATCCCCGCAGGGAGCGACGGGCGGCTGCTCCAGGTTGGAACCGGGGAAGAATGACAGGTACTCCTTGATGGCGTCGATGCACGCCGCGTCGTCGGTCACCTCGAGGTCGGCCACCCCCGAGACCTCGGTGTGCACCTTCGATCCGCCCAGCTCCTCGGGGGTGATGTCCTCGCCCACCACGGCCTTGACGAGCGGAGGCCCGCCCAGCGCCATGTGGCTCGTCCCCTTCACCATGAGGACGAAGTCCGAGAGCGCCGGGATGTAGGCCGTGCCGGCGGCGCCCGGGCCCATCATGGCGGCCACCATCGGGACGACCCCGGACATGATGGATTCCTCCCGGAACAGGAAGCCCGACTGGGCGAAGGTCGAGCCGATGGCCTCCTGGATGCGCGCCCCCGCCGAGTCGATCAGCCAGACCATGGGCATGCGCTTGGTGAGCGCGATCTCCCGGGCGCGATTGCACTTGATCTCGGCGGTGCGCCCCATGGACCCCGCCATCACCGTGAAGTCGTACGCGATGACGGACGCCAGGCGGCCGTTGATCTTGCCGAAGCCCGTCACGACGCCATCGGCAGGCGTCTCCTTGCCGCGCATGGCCGGCGAGATGTTGGCATGCGTCGCCAGGATGCCGATCTCGCTGAACGAGCCAGGGTCGAAGAGCCGGTCGAGCCGCTCCCGGACCGTCAGCTTCCCGTCGGCGTGCTGCCGGGCGATGGCCTCGGGCCCGCCCATGCCCGTGGCACGCTCACGGCGCGCCTTGAGATCATCCACCAGCTCCTTCATTCCCATGAGCACATCCCTTTCGCCGGCGACGGGCGGGCCCTGTGACCGCCCATGTCCGCTCGCCTCGGCTGCGGCCGCGGCTCGCCCGGCTAGCCCTTCACCTGCCCGGAGACGATCAGGTGGTAGAGGGCCAGGTCGGTGGCCGGCGGGGAACCGCTCACCATGGTCAGCATCGTGGCGACCTCGCTTCGATGATGCGTGGCGTGATTGGCCACGTGCTGGAGCAGCTGCCAGAGAGGGAGCGTGTACGGCTCGCCCCGGATGTTCCGGTACGCCACCAGCCGGGCGAGGCCGTCTCCGGGTAGCCCCTCGACGAACGCCCGCTGCTCCGACTCGAAGGCGTCCCAGCGGGCCCGCAGGTCGGCGAGCGTGGCGAAGTCTCGGCCGGCGGGCAGCCCCGTCGGGGAGCGGCCCTGCCAGCGCTCGAGCCACACCCAGTCCGCGGCGTAGATGTGCCCCAGCATGCCCTTGAGCGTCGGAAAGCTCCACTGGGTGCCCAGATCGCGGGCGGCCGTCTCGTCTCCGAGCGCCGCCGTGACGTCGAAGAGCCTTCGGTTCGCCCACCAGTGGAACTGGTAGAGCCCGCGGATCATCTCGAGGGTCATGGTGGCCTCCTCAGTCCAACACCGCGACCGTGTCCCCCTCCTGGACGGTCTGCCCCTCGGCCACCCTGATCTCCCTCACGGTGCCCGCGCGGGGGGCCTCCACGGGGATCTCCATCTTCATGGACTCCAGCACGATGACCGGATCGCCGCTTGCCACCTCGTCACCGGCCTTGGTCGTGATCTGGAAGACCACCCCCGTGATGTGCGCCTTGACGTCCTCAGCCATTGAACGCTCCTTCCTCGACCATCTGTGTGTGGACCCTGCCTTCCCGGAACGCGGCGCTCTGGAGCACCCGCCGGTGGAACGGGATCACGGTGGCGACCCCCTCGACGACGACGGCGCCGAGGGCGGCCTCCATGCGGGCGCGCGCCTCCTCCCGCGAGGAGCCCCAGGCGATCAGCTTGGCCAGCAACGGATCGTAGTGTACCGAAACCTCGACCCCTTCGGCGACCCCGCACTCGAGCCTGACTCCCGGCCCCACGGGCAGGATCAGACGGGCGATCCGGCCGGGCGAGGGCATGAAGCCCCTGGCCGGGTTCTCGGCGTAGATCCGGCACTCGATGGCGGCGCCGCGCTGCGGGATCTCCTCCTGCGCCCACGGCAGCCGCTCGCCGGCGGCCACCCGGAGCTGGGCCGAGACCAGGTCGAGCCCGGTCACTTCCTCGGTCACGGGATGCTCCACCTGGAGCCGCGTGTTCATCTCCAGGAAGTAGGCGTCCTGCCCCTGGACGATGAACTCCATCGTGCCGGCGTTCACGTAGCCCACGGCGCGGGCCCCGGCCACGGCGGCCGTGGTGAGGCGCTCCTTCAGCGCGGGATCGAGCCCCGGTGCCGGGCTCTCCTCGAGGAGCTTCTGGTGCCGGCGCTGGATCGAGCACTCCCGCTCGTGCAGGTGGACGACGTGGCCGTCCCGGTCCCCGAACACCTGCACCTCGATGTGCCGCGGCCTGTCGAGATAACGCTCCACGAAGAGGGCCGCCGACCCGAAGGCGGCCTGGGCCCGCCGCTGGGCCGTGGCGAAGGCGGCCGCCAGGCCGGCAGCCTCGGCGACGCGCACCATCCCGATGCCCCCGCCGCCGGCAGCGGCCTTCAGCATCACGGGGTAGCCGATCTGCCCTGCGAGCTCTGTCGCGCGCTCGATCGTCTCGAGCGCCCCGTCGCTGCCGGGGACCACGGGAACGCCCGCGGCGGCCATGAGCCAGCGTGCCTGGATCTTGTCGCCCATCTGCTGGATGACCCGCCACGGCGGGCCCACGAAGACGAACCCCGCCTCCTCGCACGCCTTGGCGAAGCGCCAGTTCTCCGAGAGGAAGCCGTAGCCGGGGTGGATGGCCTCGACCCGCCCCGCGCGCGCGGCCTCCAGGACCCGCGCGGGGGCGAGATAGCTGTCGCGGGCTGGCGCCGGGCCGATGGGAATCGCCTCGTCGGCCTCCCTCACGTGGGGCCAGTCGACGTCGGCCTCCGAGTGGACCGCCACCGCGCGGATGCCGAGGGCCCGACAGCCCCGGATGATGCGGCAGGCGATCTCTCCGCGATTGGCGATCAGGACGCTGTGGAACACCAGGCCTCAGGCGCACGCGACCGCGTGATGTGATGGCACGGCTGTGCGCGGAGTGTAGCCGAAGGCTCCGCGGAAGGCAAACGGCCCCGCTACACGCGCTCCTTGAACTCCTTGCCCAAGAGCCCCTCGGGACGGACCAGCAGCACCACGATGATGATCAGGAAGGCCAGCGTGTTCTTGAACTGGATGGTGAAGTAGGCGCCCGTGAGGCTCTCGGCCACCCCCAGGATCAGCGCCCCCAGCACCGCCCCGGGCAGGCTGTTGAGCCCCCCCAGCACCGCCGCCGCGAACCCCTTGAGGAAGGGATCGAGCATGAAGAAGGGGTCCAGCAGGAGCGCCGGTGCCAGGAAGATGCCGGCCACCACGCCCAGCGCCGAGGCCGCGCCCCAGGACACCGAGAGGACGAGCCGCGTCGGGATGCCGAGCGTCTGCGCCGCCATCACGTTCTCCGAGGTCGCACGCATGGCCAGCCCGAGCCGCGTCTTCTGGACGAGCAGGTAGAGGAGCACGCTGCCCAGGACGCCGGCCGCCATGGTGGCGAGCGCCAGCTGGCTCACCACCACGGCGCCCAGCTGGTAGGTCTTCGTGTCCGAGATCGGGAACGGGAGCGACACCGGCTCCGCTCCCCAGAGGTACACGACCATCCCCTGGATGATCAGCGCCAGGCCCAGCGTGAGGATCACCATGCCAAGCAGGTTGGCCCCCGCGCGCTGCGCCCGGACGAGCACGGAAAAGTAGAAGGCGATCCCCACCGCCGCTCCCACGCCGAGGCTCCCCAGGAACGCCACGGGGAAGGAGTAGTTGTTGGAGAGCAGGGAGAAGGAGACGAACGTGGCCAGGGTTGCCACGTCGCCGTGGGCGAAGTTCAGCACCCGCGTCGAGCGGTAGATGAGTACGATGCCGAGCGCCACGAGTGCATACAGGCTCCCCGCCGAGAGCCCGGTGAGCGTGTACTGGAGCAGCTTGTCCACCGGCCTACCGGGCCCGCCGGGACAAACGGCGAGCCAGACGAGGCCCCGTGGTGCGAGCCGCAGCCACAGGCGAGGCGAGCGACGAAGGAGGCTGCGGCGACCGAGAACGTGGCCGGGCGAGCCGGAGCCGAAGGCCAGGCGAGCAGACCCGGGAAGCCGGCGAGCCTGAGCGAGCCATGGCGAGGCCAGCTGCCCCGGCGGTCATCGGAAGGGCCAGAGCTGGAAATAGAGCCGCGTCTTGAGCCACAGCCCGAACAGCCCCAGGGGCTGGAACATCAGGACCAGGAGGATGGTCAGCCCGTACACCACCGGCACCATCTCCCGGAAGTTGGCGAAGACCTTGGGCACCAGGATGACGAAGGCCGCCCCCAGGATCGAGCCCTCGATGGAGGCCACCCCGCCGATGATCACCGCCACGAAGAGCGTGATGGACTCGAGGATGTTGAAGATCTGGGGCTCGATGTGCCCCAGCACCTGCGCGTACAGCGCCCCATGTACCCCCGCGTAGAACGACGAGAGCGCGAAGGCCAGCAGCTTGTAGCGCGTCAGGTTGACCCCGTTGACCTCGGCTGCGATGTCCGAGTCCCGGATGGCGACGAAGGCCCGGCCCACGAAGGATGAGATGAGGTTGTAGGTCGCCAGGGTAAAGCCGGCGAGGAGGAGCAGGTACACGCAGTACTCGTAGCGCGTGCTCGACAGCCCGAGCATCGGCTTGAGCTTCGCGATGGCCAGCCCCGATCGCCCGCCGGAGAGCACCTCCCAGTTGACGAAGATCTGGTACACCGCCACCCCGAACCCCAGGGTCGCGATGGAGAGGTACGGCCCCTTGAGCCTGAGCGAGGGGAAGCCCACCACCACCCCCGCCAGCGCCGCCAGGAGGCCGGCGCCCGCGAGGGCCGCGAGGAACGGCGCCCCCCAGATGCGGAAGTGTCCAAAGCTGAAGGCGCCGATGGCGAGGAAGCCCGCCTGGCCGAAGGAAATCTGCCCGGTGTAGCCGATGAGCAGGTTCTGCCCCAGCACCCCGATGGAGTACAGCGCCACCAGCGTGCCGATGAAGACCATGTAGTCCGGCGCCACCCACGGGAACACGGCGACGGCCGCCAGGAGCAGCGCCAGCAGGGCGCGCGTGATGCGCTTGCGGGCGAAGCCCACGTCCTGCCGGTAGGACTCGACGAGGTCCATGCGCGCTTACGCTCGCGGGATTCCCATATCCGCTCGGCTCGCCTCCGGCTACGCCTCGCCCCCTCGCTCCGCTCGGCGCATCCCCGTATCCGCTCGGCTCGCCTCCGGCTGCGCCTCGCCCATCAGCCGCTGTAGAGCCTCGTGATGAGATCGGCGTAGCGCGTCTCGAGAGAGCGCCGCTTCACCTTCTTCGTCGGCGTCACGTCGCCCTCCTCCTCGTAGAAGCGCCGAGGGAGCAGCGCGATCTTCTTGACGCTCTCGACCTGGGACAGCGTCCGGTTGACCTTGTCCACCTCGGCCTCGATGAGCCGGACAACCTCGGGGTTCTGGGTCAGGTCCTGGAAGGTCGTGAACGGGAGCCGGTGGTCCTGGGCGTACTTGGTGACGTTGTCCTCGTCGATGAGGAGGAGGGCCACGAGGTACTTCCGGCGGTCACCGACCACCACGGCGTCCTGGATGTACGGGCTGAACTTGAGCTTGTTCTCGATGTACGCGGGCGTGATATTCTTGCCCCCGGCCGTGATGATGATGTCCTTCTTCCGGTCGAGGATCTTGAGGTAGCCGTCCTCCCACGCGCCCACATCGCCGGTGTGCAGCCACCCGTCCCGGTCCACGGTCTGCGCCGTGAGGTCGGGATCCTTGAAGTACCCCTTGAAGACGTGGGGGCCGCGCGTGAGGATCTCGCCGTCGTCGGCCAGCATCACCTCGACCCCCGGAATCGCCTGCCCCACCGTGCCCACCCGGGGGTGCTCCACCCGGTTCACCGAGATGACGCCGGTGGATTCCGTCTGCCCGTACCCCTCGATGAGCGGGATGCCCAGGGCGTGGTAGTACTCGAACAGCTCGGGCGAGGCGGGCGCGGCGCCGCACACGGCGATGCGCGTGCGGTCGAAGCCCAGCCGGCGCTTGAGCGGCGCCAGCACGGCCCAGTATGCCAGGCGATACAGGAGCCGCAGCCCGAGGGAGGGGCCCCGGGGGGAGTACTTCACGCGCGCGTACCGCCGCCCGACCGTCACGGCCATCCGGTACAGCGCGCGCTTCAGCCGCGTGGAATCGGCCATGCGCAGGTCCACGGTCGAGGCGAGCTTCTCCCAGATACGCGGCACGCTGGCGAAGTAGGTCGGCGAGACCTCGCGCAGGTTCTGGAACAGCGTGTCCATGCTCTCCACGAAGTTGACGACGTACCCGATCCTGATCGCCTGGAAGACGGAGATGAGGTTCTCGTAGATGTGGGCGAAGGGCAGGTACGAGACCACCTCGTCGTCGGGCGCGCCGGGATTGACGGCCATCAAGGCGTCCGTGGTCCAGAGGATCGATGCGTGGGAGAGCATGGCCCCCTTGGGCGGCCCCGTGGTTCCCGACGTGTAGATGATCATCGCCGTGTCGTGGGGTGCGACGGTCCGCCGCCGCTCCTCCACCGCACCGGGATGCACCTCGGCGAATGCCATTCCTCGCTTCAGGAAGTCGTCGAAGAAGACGACCCGGTCGTCCGTGAAGCCCCAGAGCCCCTTGGCGTCCCACACCACCACCCGCTCGACCTTCGTCTCGCCCACGATGGTCAGCACCTTGTCCAGCTGCTCCTCGTTCTCGAGGAAGATCAGGCGGGCCTCGGAGTGGTTCAGGAGGTACCTGATCTGCTCCGGCGCCGACGTCGGGTAGATGCCGCAGGTCACTCCCCGCGCGGTCTGGATCCCGACGTGGCAGTAGAGCCACTCCGGGCGGTTCTCCCCCAGCACCGCCACGTTCTCCTGCGGGCGGAGCCCGAAGGCCAGGAGCGCGGCCGCGACCTTGTCCACCTCCTCGCCGTACTGGCGCCAGGTCACCCGGTGCCAGACGCCGTACTCCTTGTACCGGAGCGCCAGCCGGTCGCCCAGCTCTGCGACCCGCTCCGCGAAGAGCGCCGCCAGCGTGGTCCCGTGCGCGTCCGTCATCACCAGCGCCTCCTCTTGCGGTAGAGCCGCCACCCCTTGGCCGGCGTCTCGGCCGCCCCGAGCCCGAGATAGACCTCCCGCACGTCCTCGTTCTCGCCGAGCTCACGCGCCGTCCCCTCCAGCACGACGCGCCCGGCCTCCATGATGGCTCCCCGCTGCGCCGCCTGCAGCGCCAGTCGCGCGTTCTGCTCGACGAGCAAGATGGTCGTCCCCGTCCGGCTGATCGTGGCCAGCGCCTCGTAGACGTTCTTTGCGATCCGAGGGGCCAGCCCCAGCGATGGCTCGTCGAGCATGAGGAGCCGCGGCCGCCGCAGCATGGCCCGCCCGAGCGCCAGCATCTGCTGCTCGCCCCCGGAGAGAGTCTCCGCCTCCTGGCGCGCGCGCTCCTTGAGGATCGGGAACATGCCGTAGACGAACCCGAGATCCGTGGCGGTCCCGGCATCCCGCCGCCCCCAGAGCCCCAGCGCCAGGTTCTCCGCGACGGTGAGCTCCTTGAAGAGCCCCCGGTCCTCGGGCACGTAGACGATCCCGAGGCGGGCGACGGCCTCAGGCTGCCACCCGTCGATGCGCCGGCCGCCGAACAAGATCTGCCCCTTCTTCGGCTGATCCTTCAGCAGCCCCGCGATGGTCCTGAGCAGCGTGGTCTTCCCCGCCCCGTTGGGGCCGAGCACGGTGAAGATCTCCCCTTCGTGGACCTCGAGCGAGACCCCGAACAACGCGTAGATCCGGTCGAAGTAGAGCGTCTCGATGCTCGAGACCTGGAGGAGCACTGTCGTCATGGATCGTCCGCCCGGCAGCCGGGCCTGTTCGCGCTAGCGCTCATCGGGTCCTGGACGCAGCCCGCGCGTCTCATCACTCGCCCAGGTACGCCTTGATGACGTCGGGGTGACGCTGCACCTCCGCGGGCGTGCCCTCGGCGATCTTCACCCCGTGGTCCAGCGCCACCATCCGCCCGGCCAGGCGCGAGGCCACGCGCAGGTCGTGCTCCACGAGGAGGATCGTGATCCCGAAGCGCCCGCGGATCTCGTGGATCCAGTAGCTGAACTCCTCCTTCTCCTCCTGGGTGAGGCCCGACACCGGCTCGTCCAGCAACAGGAGTCGCGGCTCCGTCGCCAGGGCCCGGCCCAGCTCCACCCGCTTCTGGACCCCGTAGGGGCAATCGGCCACCCGGCCCTTCCGCACCGCCTCGAGGTTGAGGAACTCGATGATCTCCTCGCAGCGCCGCCGGTGGCGGTTCTCCTCCCCCCTGAGCCGCAGCACGGCGTGGAGGAAGTTCTTCCTGAAGTGCAGGTGCCGGCCGACCATGAGGTTGTCCAGCACCGACATGTTGTGGAAGAGCCGAAGGTTCTGGAAGGTGCGGGCGACACCGAGACGGGTGATGGCGTCCGGCGACCGGCCCAGGAGACTCTCCCCACGGAACGCGAGAGCTCCCGCCGTCGGCGTGTAGATACCCGTGATGCAGTTGAACAGCGACGTCTTGCCCGAGCCATTGGGCCCGATGACCGCCAGCGTCTCCCCCTCCGCGATCGCGAGCCCCACCTCCTGCAGCGCGCGGATCCCCCCGAAGTGGAGCGAGAGGTCCTTGACCTCGAGCAGAGCCCCCATGGCTCAGGGCGGCGCGGTGACGGTCGGCGGGGGAATGCGGCGCGAGCGAGCGGGGGAGCGCCCCTCGGGCGCCCCCCCGGCTGTCCCGGTCAGTGGCCAGCTCCCTCGTCTAGAAGTGGGGCGGGAAGGGCTGGTAGCCCGTGATGACGGTGAAGGAGGCGTCGGCCGCCTTCTTGGCCTGCGCCATCCGGATCGGGTTGAGACCGTGCCGGCGGTTCGGCCCCCAGGTGATGGGTGCCGTCAGCTTCTCGGGCGTCCAGTCCTTGATGCTCTCCATGGCCTCGATGAAGCCGTCGCGCGTCAGGTTTCGCCCCGCGCGCTTCAGCCCCTCCACCGTCGCCATCATTCCGACCACGCCGGCCAGGGCAAAGCTCTCGCGCCCCTTCAGCTTCGGGTCCTGCTTCACGATGATGTCGATGATGCGGTCGGCCTCCGGCTCGCCCGGCACCGCACCGGTCAGGTTGTAATAGGCTCCTTCCCAGAGTTCGCCCAGGAGCCTGAACATCACGTGCCGGTCACCCAGGGGAAATGAGGCGAAGATCTTCGGCCGGTAGCCGGCCTTCGCCATCTCCTTGATGAGCCCCGCCCCGTGGGTCGCGGTGGAATAGATGATGACGGCGTCCGCCCCCGACTCCTTGACCTTGAGGGCATGCGTGCTGAGCTCGCGGTCGGCGACCTCGTAGGAGACCTCCGCCGCCAGCGACACCGCGCCGCCGAGCTTGCTCACGCCCCGCTTCACGCCGTCGAGGCCACCCTTGCCGTAGTCGTCGTTCTGGTAGAAGATCGCGAGCTTCTTGGCCCCGCCGAGCTTGGCGGCCTGCTGGACGAGGAAGGCTCCCTCGTCGCCGTAGTCGGGGTAGACCATGAAGACGGTGCGGAGCTTCTCCCTGGGCTGCTTGGCGAAGACCTGCGGGTTGCCATACGGCCAGATGGTGGGCAGCTTGGCGTCGGCCACGTTGTCCTTGTTGGCGTTGAGGACAGCCGTCCCGAGCAGCCCGACCAGCGCGAACACCGAATCCTTCATCTCGTTGACGTTGGCGACGGCGCGGCCGGGGTTGTAGCCGTCGTCCTTGAGGACGGTCTTGAGCTTGCGGCCGTGGACACCACCCTGCTCGTTGACGTACTTCGCCCACGCCTCCGCGCCCAGCGCCGTCGTCCCCCAGGCCGCAGCCGGGCCGGAGAGCGGGGTGGTCAAGCCGAGGGTGACCTCGGTGTCGGTGACGCCGGGGGTCTTGGGCTGGGCCAGGGCCGGCGTCACGCCGAGAGCGACGACGAGCAACGCGGCTCCGAGAAGTCTCAGTTTCATGGGTGGGCCTCCTCCTGCGGGTTGCGCTCCTGAAAAAGGCTAGCCGAGTATAGGAATGGCCGCCTGCAAAGTCAACGCGCTTGACCCCTTGGCGGTTCCGGCTCGGCCCGTGATGCCCCTCTCCCGGTGCGGCGCCGGCCGGACAGCAGGCTCGCGGGGAGCACCGCCTCGTCCCCGAATCGCGCCTGCAGCCGGTCGAGGGCGCCGGCCAGTCGCTCCCGTCGCACCGCGTCGGGGGCCAGGAGCGACAGCTGCCCGCGCGCTGCCGGCCCCAGTCCTGCGGCCGAGATCCCGATCAGTCTGACCGGCTGCGTCAGCCGCAGGCGCTCCAGGAGGGCGCTCGCCTCCCGATAGATGACGAGCCCGTCCTGGGTCGGCTCGGTGCTGTGGGCGCGCGTGAGTGTGGAGAAATCGGCGAAGCGGACCTTGAGCGTCACCACGCGGGCGGCGTAGCCCTCGCTCCGGAGCTCACGGGCGATGCGCTCCGCCTGGGCGCGGAGCGTGGCCTGCAGCCGCGCGGGGTCGCGGTGGTCGGCGTCGAACGTCTCCTCGGCGCCCATGGACTTGGGCGGGGCGAAGGGCTCCACGGGCCGCTCGTCCAGTCCGCGCGCCAGGGCGCTGAGGGCTGCGCCGGATGCGCCGAAGCGCGCCGCGAGGTGGGCCACCGGCACCTGCGCGAGCTGGCCGATGGTGCTGATCCCCATGGCCCCGAGCGCCCGCTCCGTCGCGCCTCCGACTCCCCAGAGCCGCCCAATGGGCAGCGGTGCCAGGAACTCGGCCTCGCCTCCGGGCGGGACCACCACGAGCCCGTCCGGCTTGCGCAGGTCGGAGGCCACCTTGGCGACGAACTTGTTGGCGGCCACGCCCACGGAAGCCGTCAGTTGAATCCCGGCCCGGACCCGCCGCTTGATCTCGGCGGCGATGGCCCGGCCAGGGCCGAACAGCGCGCGGCTCTCGGTAACGTCCAGGAAGGCCTCATCGATGGAGAGCGGCTCGAGGCGCGGCGTGAAGTCGGACAGGATGGCCATGATCTCGCGTGAGACGCGGGCGTACTTGTCACGGTCCACGGGAAGGAAGACGGCGTCCGGACAGAGGCGAGCCGCGCGCCCGATGGGCATGGCCGAGTGCACCCCGAATCGGCGCGCCTCGTAGGAGGCGGCCGAGACGACCCCGCGTCCCCCGGGCGAGGCGCCCACGATGACCGGCCGGCCGAGGAGCTCGGGGCGGTCGCGCTGCTCGACGGACGCGTAGAAGGCGTCCATGTCCACGTGGAGGATCGTCCGCACCGCGGGTGGAGATCCGGCCACCGGGGCTACTGCGGGGCGCCCCCGAGGCCCAGGCGCGGGGCGGCAGCGGTGAGGGCCTCGATCAGGAAGGCCAGATGCTCGTCCAGCGGGATCCCCAGCTCCTCCGCGCCGCGATACACGTCGGCGCGGTTCACCGTCCGGGCAAAGCCCTTGTCCTTGAGCTTCTTCAGCACCGAGCCGACCTCGAGCCCGTGGATGCTCCTGCCGGGCCGAACCAGCGCGCACGCGGTGAGGAAGCCGGCGGGCTCGTCGCAGGCGTAGAGGGCCCGGTCCAGGCGGGAGAGGCGGGGACAGCCGGAATAGTCAGCATGCCCCAGGATCGCGTAGACGGTCGGCTCCGGCACCCCGCGGGCGCGGAGAATCTCCGCTCCCTTCATCGGGTGCTGGGGCGCGGTCGGATGCACCTCGTAGTCGAAGTCGTGGAGCAGCCCCGCGATGCCCCACGTCTCGGGGTCCCCGTCGTAGCGGGCCGCGTAGGCCTGCATCGCGGCCTCCACGGCCAGGGCGTGCTTGCGGAGGTTGTCAGACCGGGTGAACTCGGTGAGGAGCCCCCAGGCTCCATCCCGATTCATCATGGTGTGCGGTGAGCGGCCTGCCGGAGACGCCACTTGTCGATGGACTTCTTGGAGAAGAGCCACTGCCCGTCGTGGTGGAGCGAGGGGATCTGGCGCTCGGCCGCCAGCCGGGCCACGGTCTGCTCGTCCATGGCCAGGTACCTGGAAGCCTCCTTCACGGTCATCGCGTCCTTGGGAACCACTCCTGTCTCTCCTCCCGTCTGGGGCGGCCGGCGTCACGCCGGGCCGCGCGTCGGTCTCGCGCGTCAGTCTCCCGCGGGCGTGGGCGTCTTGACCCCCTGCTTGAGCGCCTCCACCTCCACCTCCAGGGCATGGATGCGGTCGAGCAAGCTCTCCACGGTCCGCGCCAGTGGGTCGGGGAGATCCACCTGGTCGAGGTCGATCCCGCCCTTCACGCGCTGGCCGTTGCGGTATGTTACCCGTCCCGGCACGCCCACCACAACCGAGTTCTCGGGCACCTCGCGCACGACCACCGACCCGGCCCCGATCCGGCTGCCCGCTCCGATGCTGAAGGCCCCGAGGATCTTGGCCCCCGCGCCGACGACGACGTTGTCTCCGAGCGTGGGATGGCGCTTCTCCCGCCTGAGGCTCGTGCCCCCGAGCGTCACCCCCTGGAGGAGGGTGACGTTCTCGCCGACCTCCGACGTCTCGCCGATGACCACGCCCATGCCGTGGTCGATGAAGAGCCCGTCGCCGAGCTGCGCGGCCGGATGGATCTCGATGCCGGTCAGGAACCGGCTGAGATGGGACACGAAGCGCGCTGCGGTGAGCCAGCCCTGCCGCCACAGCCAGTGGGCGAGGCGATGGTGCCAGATCGCGTGTACGCCGGGGTAGCAGAGTATGACCTCCAGCGCGGAGCGTGCCGCCGGGTCGCGCTCGAGCACCGTTCGAACATCCCGCCTCATCCGGTCAAGCATGTCGCGCTCCCGTGATCATGTTCTCCCCGCCCGCCCGAGGGCGTCCCGCGCCGCCGCCCTGATGGCCGCCGACACCACCTCGGCCGCGTGCGCCCGATCCTCCGGCAGCCCCCCCACGGCCCGCTCGACCCGCGCGCTGCTCAGCTCCACCAGCTCCGCCAGCTGGGCTCCCGTGATCAGCTCGGTCCCGGCGCTGGAGGTGGCGATGGTGGGCCCGCACCCGTAGGACTGGAAGCGCGCCTCCACCACCTGACCGCCCCGCACCCGCAGGTACACGCGCGCCAGGTCCATGCACTCCGGGTACTCGCCCTCGCCCACCCCGTCGGGCTCCCGCATCATGCCCGCATTCCGTGGATTCCGGAAGTGGTCCACGAGCGTCTCGCTGTACCGCACTAGACCCTCGCGGGGGACAGGCTTCGCAGCCTGGCCACCAGCGGCACCACCGCCTCGATGACGTAGTCGATGTCCTCGGCCGTCGTGCTCCGGCCCAGCGAGCAGCGCACGGAGCCCATGGCCCAGTCCACCGGCACGCCCATGGCCACGAGGACGTAGGACGGCTCCACGTTGCCCGAGGTGCACGCCGAGCCGGCCGACACGCCGATCCCCTTGAGGTCGAGCCCGAGCACGATGGACTCGGACTCCACGTGGCGGAAGCACACGTTACACGTCCCCGGGAGCCGCCGGGTCGGATGCCCGTTGAGACGCACCTCGTGCGAAACCGCGCTGATGCCCTGCCAGAGTCGGTCGCGGAGCGCGGCGAGGCGGGGCGCTTCGGCCTCCATGTCGCGCCCCCGGATCTCCACCGCGCGGCCCAGGCCCACGATGCCCGGCACGTTCTCCGTGCCGGCCCGCCGGTGGCGCTCGTGCTCCCCGCCGTGCTGGACGGCGACCAGCTTCGTCCCCTTCCGTATGTACAGGCCGGCGACGCCCTTCGGTCCGTAGATCTTGTGGCCCGAGAAGGACAGAAGGTCGATGCCGAAGCCCTCCACGTCGACGAGGATCTTGCCGAAGGTCTGCACCGCGTCCACGTGGAAGGGGATCCCGCGCTCGCGCGTCAAGGCGCCGACGGCGGCCACCGGCTGGAGGGTCCCCACCTCGGAGTTGGCGTGCATGAGGGACACCAGGATCGTGTCCGGCCGGAGCGCCCGCTTCACGTCGTCGGGGTCCACCATCCCATATCCGTCCACCGGCACGTACGTCGCCTCGAAGCCCTGTGTCTCCAGCGTCTGGCAGGTTCGCAGGACCGCGTGGTGCTCGATGGCGGAGGTGATGATGTGCCCGTGCCCGCGGGCCGCCGCCACCCCCTTGATGGCGAAGTTGTCGGACTCGGTGCCGCCCGAGGTGAAGACGATCTCGTCCCTGCCGGTGCGGAGGAAGCCCGCCACCTGCTCGCGGGCGGTCTCCACGCCGTCGCGGGCCTCCCGCCCGAAGGCATGGACGCTCGACGGGTTGCCGAAGCGTTCGCCGAAGTAGGGCAGCATGGCCTCCAGCACCTCCGGGTGCACCGGCGTGGAGGCATTGTGATCGAGATAGACGCGGCGGTTCATTGACGCTCCTCTCTCACGATGTTAGGCTGACCTCGCCATGGATCTCGCCGGTCGCAAGCTCGGCCTCATGGTTTCCACGGAGCCCGCCCACCCGAACCTCCAGACGGCCCTGGGCCTGTCGGAGGCGGCGCTCGCGCGCGGGGCCGAGGTGTACCTCTACCTGATCGACGACGGCGTCGTGGCCGTCGAGGACGTGCGCGTCCAGGCGCTGGCGGAGCGCGGAGCCAGGCTCTTCGTGTGCGCCTACGGCTGCCAGAAGCGGCGACTGCCGCTCTCCGAGCGAGCCACCAACTGCGGGCTCGTGGTGCTCACCGACATCATCGCGGGCACGGACCGCTTCCTGGCCCTCAACTAGCCGCGTGGCTGGCAACGAGTCCGTGCTCGCCATGATCTCGGAGGATCCCCGGACGTCGCACCGGGCCAACGAGGCCATGCGCATCGCCCTCGGCGTCGTGGCCGGCGAGAACGACGTCGCCATCGTGCTGACGGACGGGGCCGTCCACCTGCTCGACGACGAGACCGACGACCTTGTGGACGGCGATGACATCGCCCGGTACCGCTCCGCCCTGAGGAAGCTCGACGTCCCCTTCCACGTCGACGCGAGCGCCATCCCGGCGGGGCCCGACTGGAACGGCGAGGGGCACAGGATCATCCCCGTGACGCCCGAGGCCATCGCGCGGCTCGCAGCCTCCGCCCGGCGCTTCGTCATCTTCTGATGCCTCGCTACCTGCATCTCCTGAAGTCCGACTCCGGACAGCTGGCGGCGCCCGTGATCGAAAGCATCGGGCGCGAGCCAGACTCCTCGGTAACGGTCGTCCTGCTGGACGACGCCCCACCCCCGCCGCTGCCCCACACCGCCCGCCTCCTGCGGCTGGGCGACGCCCCCCTCGACTACTCCGGGCTGCTCGACCTCATCTTCGAAGCCGACCGCGTGATCGTGTGGTAGGGCGAGGTGAGGCGCGCCACGCGCCGAGCCGAGCGGAGATGGTGGGAGGGCGAGGTGAGGCGCGCCACGCGCCGAGCCGAGCGGAGATGGTGGGAGGGCGAGGTGAGGCGCGCCACGCGCCGAGCCGAGCGGATGTGGCAGTCGTCCCCGTCTCTTCATCGGTCCCGCCACTCGTCGAGCCACTTCATCTGGATCGCCTCCAGTATTCCCTCGCTGGAGGCCTTCGGATCGTCGCCGAACCCGGGGAGCTCCACGGTCCACCGGTGCAGGTCACTGAACCGCACCGTCAGCGGGTCGGTGTCCGGGTGCCGCTCCGACAGCGCGAGCGCGATCTCCTCGGCATCCGCCCACTTCATAGCTCGCTCACGCTCGCCCCCTCGCTCCGCTCGGGGGGATCTCCATATCCGCTCGCCTCGCCTCCGGCTGCGGCTCGCCCCCTCGCTCCGCTCGGGGGGATCTCCACCACCACGTCGCCGCGGACGATGGCCTGGCAGCCGAGGCGCGAGCGCAGCGTCAGACCCTCCGCCGTGTCGAGCCTGTCCTCCTCGTCCGCCTCCATCGGCGACAGGTTGCCCTCTCCCTCACGGACGATGACGTGGCAGGTGGTGCAGGCGCAGGCGCCGCCGCAATTGTGCTCCAGGGGAACGCTGCTCGCCAGCGCGATGTCGAGCAGCGAGCCCGGGCGGCCGTGGTCGGCCAGCGGGTACTTCTCGTCGTCCACCTCGACGGTGACGTGCAGCGGAAGGAAGGTCACCTTGTGCGTCGCCATCACTTCGATCCCAGGATCTCGTCGGCCCGCCTGGAGCTGAGCGCCCCCCTGAGGGCCGCGCCCATCATAACCTCGGCCAGCCGCGCGGTCGCCCTGTTGAGCGTGATGGTGCGCTCGCGGATCAGGTCGCGGTCCTGGCCGCTCCGGGCCTCCCGGAGGGCCTGCAGCGCCGCCCGGATCCCAGCCAGCTCCCCGGCGCTCACGAGCCCCGCGCCCTGAGCCATTGCCCGCTCGACATGGGTCATCACCGTGTCGGCCTCGGTCCGGGCCTCGATGAGCAGGCGGGCGGTGACGTCCTCCTCGGCGTGCTCGAAGGACTCCTCGACCATGCGCGCCACCTCGGCCTCCGTGAGGCCGTAGGTCGGCCGGACCTCGATGGCGGCTTCCTTGCCTGTCCTCGCCTCCCGGGCGTGGACCTGCAGGATGCCGTTGGCGTCGATGAGGAAGGTCACCTCGATCTTCGGCATGCCCGCCGGCATGGGATCGACACCCGACAGCTCGAAGCGCGCCAGTGAGCGGTTGTCGCGCGCCAGCTCGCGCTCCCCCTGCAGCACGTGCAGGTCCACGGTCCCCTGCCCGTCCACCGAGGTGGTGAAGAGCTCCTTGGCCATCGTGGGGATGGTGGTGTTGCGCGGGATGAGCACGCTGACGACACCGCCGAGGGTCTCGATCCCCAGGGACAGCGGCGTCACGTCCAGCAACAGCATGTCGGTGATCCCGCCGGCCAGGATCTGCGCCTGGACGGCCGCCCCCAGCGCCACCACCTCGTCGGGGTTGAGGTGGCTGTGCGGCACCCGGCCGAAGAGCTCATGCACGCGGCGCCGCACGAGCGGCACCCGCGTCGAGCCGCCCACCAGCACCACCTCGTCGATCCGATCGGGCGTGAGGCCGGCGTCCTTGAGCGCGATCCGGCAGGGCCCGAGGGTCGCCTCCACCAGCGGCCCGATCAGCCCCTCGACCTCCACCCGCGTGAGCTCGCGGTGATAGGTGAATCTCTCGAAGGGGAGCGTGAGCAGCGTCCGGTCGTCGAAGGAGAGGCGGCACTTGGCCGCCTCGGCCCCGAGCCGGAGCTCCTGGCGCGCCTCGGGGTCCTTCGACAGGTCCACCGCGTGGGTCTCCCGAATGTCGGCCAGGAGCCACTCCACCAGCACGCGGTCGAAGTCGTCGCCGCCCAGCTGGGTGTTGCCGTGGGTGGCCAGCACCTCGAAGATGCCGTCCTTCACGCTCAGGATGGAGATGTCGAAGGTGCCTCCGCCCAGGTCGTAGCCCGCGATGGTCCCCTGGGCGAGCTTCTGGAGCCCGTAGGCCAGGGAGGCGGCCGTCGGCTCGTTCACGATCCGGAGGACATCGAGGCCGGCGATGCGGCCGGCATCCTTGGTGGCCTGGCGCTGGCTGTCGTTGAAGTAGGCGGGGACGGTGATCACCGCCTGCTCCACGGGCTCCCCGAAGAAGGCCTCGGCGCGCTGCCTGAGCGCCCGCAGGACATGGGCCGACACCTCGGGAGGCGTCACGGCGCCGTCGCCGACCTTGATCCTCAGCACGTCGGCGCTGGCCAGGAACTCGAAGGGGCAGTGACAGAGCTCATCCTGGATGTCCTCGTACCCCCGGCCCATGAAGCGCTTGACGGAGTAGATGGTCCGGGCGGGGTTCCGGACGAGCTGGCGGCGAGCGGGCTCGCCCACGAGGACGCCGTCGGGGGTATACGCGACGATGGAGGGCAGGAGGGCCCGGCCTTCCGGGTCGCGGATCACTCTGGGGACACCGTCCTCGACATGGGCGACGAGGCTATTGGTCGTTCCCAGGTCAATGCCGACGATGCGAGACATGCCCCTCCTCTTCTTCTCCCAGGGCGTCACTCAAGTCCTCGATCACCGTGCCCAGGTAGGCCCGGGCGGCGAGCCGCTGCTTGAACCAGTCGAGGAGCCCCCGGCGGTCTCCCTGCCCATCCACCGCCGCGTCCCACGCCGGGGCCCGGGCGGCGATGGCCTCCTCCTCGCTGGCCCGGCGTGCGATGAGCCGCTGGCGCTCCGCGTCGAGCCGCTGGCGGGAGGCCTCGTCGAGCCCCGCGGCCCGGGCCTCCTGGAGCGCTTCCTGCACCTCCAGCATCTCCTCGAGGAGATCCATGGGCGCCCGCGGCCTCGCCTCGTCGCCCTCCCGGCCTTCCTCCAGGGCGACGAGGTACTCGACCCGGCCCAGCGGGTCTCGGAGCGCCCGATACGCCCGATTGACGAGCGCGGAGGCCGACAGCGCCCGGGCCTGGGCCTCTTCGGACGCCCCCTGGTGGAAGTCCGGATGGTGGACACGCGAGAGCTCGTAGAAGCGGCGCCGGAGCTCCTCCGGGTCCAGCCGGAGCTTCCTCGGCAGCCCGAACACCGCGAAGTAGTCGTTCATGTTCTCTCGACATGCGAACGGGCCCGCCGGGGGCCCGTCCGCGTGCTCTGCCGGCCGCCGGTCGGTGTCGCGCCCGGCGGCCGCGACACGCCCGCGTCCCTAAGCCGAGAACGACGTCCCGCAGCCGCAGCTCGACTTGGCATTGGGGTTGACGAAGGTGAAGCCTCCCGTCAGCCCCTCGGTGACGTAGTCCAGCGTCGTCCCGTTCAGGTAGAGATAGCTCTTGGCGTCGCAGACCACCTGGACCCCGTCGATGTCGAACTTCTTGTCGTGGGGGCCCACCTCGGAGTCGAACTCCAGCGAATACGAGAGCCCCGAGCAGCCTCCGCCCTTGACCCCGACCCGCAGGTAGACGTTCTCCAGCTGCTGCGCCTGCATGAGCTGCTTCACCTGCTTCGCCGCCTTCTCGGTCAGTGCCAGTGCCATGAGAGATCGCGCCTCCTTGCGAGCGTGAGTGCGGCCGGCCTCAGGAGGCGCCGGCCCGGGCCTCGGCCACCGCCGCCGTCCACTTCTCCTTGTAGTCCTGGAGCGCCGCCTTGATGGCGTCCTCGGCCAGGACCGAGCAGTGGATCTTCACGGGCGGCAGCTTGAGCTCGTTGACGATGTCCGTGTTCTTGATGCTCGCGGCCTCGTCCACCGTGCGCCCCTTCAGCCACTCGGTGGCCAGGCTGGAGGAGGCGATGGCGCTGCCGCACCCGAAGGTCTTGAATTTCGCGTCCTCGATGACCCCCGTCTGCACGTTCACCTTGATCTGGAGCTTCATGACGTCGCCGCACTCCGGTGCCCCGACGAGCCCCGTCCCCACCCCGGGGGTGTCCTTGGAGAAGGACCCGACATTCCGGGGATTGCTGTAGTGGTCGATGACCTTGTCGCTGTATGGCATGCCGATATGCCTCCTCCCGCGCGGGCGGCCGCCCTACTCCGCCTTCCAGTGCATGGACTTCAGGTTGACCCCTTCCCTGGCCATCTCGTAGAGCGGCGACATCTCCCGGAGCCGGTGGATCACCTCGACGGTGCGCCGCGCCACGAACTCCACCTCCTCCTCGGTCGTGAACCGGTGCAGGCCGAAGCGGATCGAGGAGTGGGCCAGCTCGGCGTCCACCCCGAGAGCGGAGATGACGTAGGAAGGCTCCAGCGTCGCCGAGGTGCAGGCCGAGCCGGAGGAGAGGGCCGCTTCCTTGTTGAGCCCCATCAGCATCGACTCCCCCTCCACGTAGGCGAAGGAGATGTTCAGGTTGTGCGGCAGTCGCTTCTCGGGGTGGCCGTTGAGGTAGGCCTCGTCCACCTGGGACAGGACCTGGTCCTGGAGCCGATCCCGGAGCGCGGCGAGTCGCCGGCTCTCCTCCGGCATGAGCTCCCGGCACAGCTCCGCCGCCCGGCCGAAGCCCACGGCCAGCGGCACCGGGACCGTGCCCGACCGCATGCCGCGCTCGTGCCCGCCCCCATCGATCATCGGCGAGATCCGCACCCTGGGGTTCTTGCGCCGGACATAGAGCGCCCCGATCCCCTTGGGGCCGTAGATCAGGTGCGACGTGCAGGAGAGGAGGTCGATCCCCATCGCCTCCACGTCCACGGGGATCTTTCCCACGGCCTGGGTGGCATCCGTGTGGAAGACGATGCCCGCCTCCTTCGCCAGGCGGCCGATCTCGGCGATGGGCTGGATCGTGCCGATCTCGTTGTTGGCGAACATCACCGAGATCAGGATCGTCTTCGGGGTGAGCGCGCTCCGGACCGCCTCCACGTCCACGAGGCCGTCGGTCCCCACCTTGACGTAGGTCACCGCGAACCCCTGCCGCTCGAGGCGCTTGCACACGTCCAGCCCGGCGCGCTGCTCGATGGTGGTGGTGACGATGTGATTGCCCTTCTCCCGGTACATCTCGGCCACGCCCTTGAGCGCCAGGTTGATGGACTCGGTCCCGCCCGAGGTGAAGACGAGCTCCTTCGGGTCGCGCGCCCCGACGAGCCGCGCCACCTGCTCCCGGGCCCTGTCCAGCCCGGTCTCCGCCTCCCAGCCGAAGGGGTGGTTGCGGCTGGCCGGGTGCCCGAACTTCTCGGTGAAGTACGGGAGCATGGCATCGAGGACGCGGGGATCCACCTGCGTCGTGGACTGGCTGTCCATGAAGATCGGAAGCTTCGGCGCCATCGCAGTCGGTCTCCTATCTCGTCGCGCTCAGCGTGGGCAGCGGTGCCACCGGGTCGGCGCCGAGCTCGGCCAGCGTCATCGTGTCCAGCAGGTGGCTGATGCTCGCCTGGATCTTCTCCACCGGGCGGCGCAAGTTGCAGCGAACATACTGCGGGCAGTCATCCGCCGTCATGCAGCTGACGATCTCGAGAGGCCCTTCGAGGGCCCGAACCACCTGCCCCACCGTGATCTGGTCCTGGGCCCGGCCCAGCAGGTACCCCCCCTTGGGACCGTTGTGGCTGACGATGAGCTTCTTCTTCGCCAGGCGCTGGAGGATCTTCGCGAGCAGCTCGGGCGGGATGTTGAACTCCTCGGCGATGCGCTTGGCGCTGACCGCCTCCTCATCGGCCTTGGCGGCGATGTAGTGGATGGCCATCAGCCCGTAATCAGCCTTCTTGGTGAAGCGAAGCATGCGGTTCCCTGCCCCTCCTGCGTATCCGACCTTTTAGATCCCCGACCCTTCCAGTCGGATTCTGGCCCAGCGGGAAGACCCTGTCAAGCCTCATGTTCACCGGGGGGAGGGCCCAGCTAGCCCCAGGTCTCCCTGAGGAGGCGCGCGGCGTCTTCGGGGGACGTCTCGGTAACGTAGATGCCGCCCACCCGGGTCAGTCGATCAGGCTGGGGGATCACCTCCAGATGCCAGTGGTAGTCCTCGGCGATGGTCGCCCACTCGCCGGGCAGCACCTTGGAGGCCCGGTTGGGAGCCGTGTAGAGGGTCATCTCGAACGAGGGATCGCCGAGACTCCGCTCGAGGGCCCGGAAGTAGCCCCCCAGCAAGACAGCCAGGTCGGAGACGCTCTCCGGGGTGAGCGAGTCCTCGTAGGCGCAAGCGTGCTGGCGGGGCAGGAACCAGGCCTCGTGGGGCGCGCGCGCGGAATACGGCACCAGAGCCACGAAGTGGGCCGTCTCCTGGATCACCCGGGCACCCTCCGCCGTTTCCTGGCGGAAGATGTCGCAGTAGACGCAGCGCCGCTTGTACTGGTAGTACTCGCGCGCCTCGGTGAGCTTGCGCCGCACCTCGTCGAAGATGATGGGGATGGCGACCAGCCGCGAGTACGGGTGGCTGATCCGCGCACCGGGTTTGCGGTGGCGCCGGGTGATCAGGATGTCCCGGATGGCGAGGTCGCGCTTGAGGTCGCGGATCCGTTCGGCCCACATCCACAGGACCTGCTCCCACTGCCGCTCGGTCATGCTGGCAGGGGTGTCCTCGTGACGCGGACTCTCGACGATGAGCTCGGTGGCGCCCCGCGGGGAGATCCTGTCGTACATCCCGATGCCCTCGCGCGCCAGGGCCAGCTCGATCCGGAAGTATGGATCCGCCTCGGGGATCACCCGCACCGACCACCCCGGGCCGTCGGCCGTGGACCCGTCCTTGCGGTAGGACGCGATCGCGGGCGGCGTCAGCGCCTCGTGACCGGGGCAGAACGGGCACACCTGCCCCACCGGCGGCGAGCCCCCGGCGGGACGCACCAGCACCCACTGCCCGCGAGTGGGATCCTTCCTCAGGTCCCCCATGACCCGGCCACCTTAGAGAACCCCCGCGGGCAAGTCAAGAACGAGGAGGACAGCCACCGCATCCCGCTGCAGCCCGGCAGGGCCCTGCTGTATCTTATGAAGGAGGAGGTGCCCATGACCGTGCCTGCCGTGGTGGTTTATTCGAGCCCGACCTGAGTGCCCTGCCGTCAGGCGAAAGAGTTTCTTTCGTCTCAGGGCGTGGCCTTCCGCGACGTCAACGTGATGGAGGACGCCGAGGCCAGGCTGGACCTGGTCCGGCTCACCGGTCAGATGGCGGTGCCCGTGATCTTGGTGGGCGACGAGGTGGTGCGTGGCTTCGACAAGCCCCGGCTCCGGGCCCTCCTCGGAATCTAGGGGGGTTGTCAGTTGCCCTTCTCGCGCTGGTTCCGGAGCTTGCGCAGGTGCAGCCGCGCCACGTCCACCCAGTCCTTTTCGGAGGGCTGTGACCCGGCCAGCTGGATGTAGCGCTCCCACAGGGTGACCGCCTCGCGGGCATCCACCTTCTCGTAGACCAGCGCCAGGTTGTAGAGGGCGCCCGTGTGACGGGGATCCTGCTCGACAATCTTTCGGTACTCGCCGATGGCGTCCTGGTAGAGACCCTTGTCCTCGTACACCTCGGCCAGCCCCATCCGCGCCTCGAGATGGCGCCCGTCCAGCTCGATGGCCTTCTTGTAGGCATTCACCGACTCGTAGTAGAGCCCCTTCTCGGCGTAATAGATCCTGCCCAGGCTGACGTGCACCTTGGCGTTGAACGGGTTGTGCAGGAGCGCCTTCTGGTAGGCGCTCACCGCGCCGTTCACGTCCCCCTTCGAGGCGCGCGCATCCCCGAGCCCCACGTGGGCCTCGGCATAGAAGGGGCGTAGCTCGAGCGCCTTGCCGTAGGCCTCCACCGCCTGTTCGAAGAGGCGCCGCGGGGCCGTCAGGAAGTGGTCGCCCAGCGACTTGAAGGGCTCGGGGAAGGTGGGGTCCTGCTGGGTGGAGGCCCGGAACTGGGCGGCGGCCTTCCATCGGTTGCCGAGAGCCTGGTGGACGAGCCCCAGGGAGTACTGCGCGACGACGAACTGGGCGTCGACCTCGAGGGCGCGGGCCAGCAGCTCCGCGGCCGCCTCGTTGCCGTCCGGGACCCCGCGGGCAGCGGCGATCTGCGCCCGGACGAATGCCTCCCACGCGCGGGGTGACGCGGTGGGGGCAGCGCGCTTTTGCAGCCGCGCGGCCTCGGCCTCCGTCACCGGGACCTTGAGGGCGCGCGCGTAGGCGGCCGGCAGGCCGCGGAGCCGCTCGAGGAGGGCCCCTTCCGGCACCGGCTGCGCCTCCAGCGCCACGCGCTCGACGCGCTCCCCCTTGAGCTCGAGGTAGCGCGGCTGCAGGGAAAGTTCGCCGGCGACGCGGCGGACCTCGCCGTAGAGGGTGATGTCGGAGCGCAGGGCGCGCGCCGCCTGGAGTGCCGCCTGCTCGTCCCACGCCTCGGGCTGCGGGAGCTGACGGAGCCGGGGCCGCTCGATCTGGACCAGAGCCGGGAGGGTGACAAGCGACAGGCTGAGGGCCTGCGCCACGCTCTCCCCCAGCCACTGCTCCTCCCGCCCCAGGTCCACCGGGGCGAAGGGCAGCACGAGGACGGCGCGCGGCCTGGCCAGCGCGGAAGGCGCCTGCGCCAGCAGCAGGGCCGCAATGACCGCCGGAAGGATCCCCCGGCTAGAGTGCCTCTCGTGGGCTCGCATGTCCTGGCCCTCCTCCCCCGGGAGCGCCTCTGAGGCGAGCCAGGGCCCGCGACAGCACGCCGGCCCCCACCCGTCTCATGGCGATCTCGGGAATCAGCAGCGCGGCCACCAGCCCGACCAGCCACGGCCACAGATCCAGGGTGAGGCGCGAGCGCCGCCTCTGCTGGAGGAACGCGTCCCGCGGCTGCGCGAGCGCACTGCCCCCCGTGATCTCCGACAGCTCGCGGAGCAGGGTCTCGTCCACGCCCAGATCCCTGAACTCCTGCGCATACGGTACCACCAGCCCGGCGAGCTGGGAGCCGATCATCTGCTCACCGCGGCGCTGCGCCATCCCCACCAGGTACACCCCCTCCTGGGAGGCCGGGAATCGGCCACGGTAGCGCCCCGGCGCGACCTGCTCCAGCTCCACCACGTCGCGTTGCTTGTCGGGGGAGACGACGCCCACCTGGGAGTCCAGGAAGTTGATGAACTCGCCCTTGCTGTCCACGGCGTCGACGACCACCTCGCCGCGGTCGTCCAGCCGTGCCACCGACGCGACGGTGTCGCTGCGCGTGCCCGAGCGCACGGTCCAGCGCGTGAGCTGGGACCAGAACTTGGTGAAGCCCGGCCAGCGCTGCCAGAGCACCGCCCACTTCGCCTTGGCGTCCGAGGTGAAGGCCACGGACCGGCCGAGGCCGTAGCGCCAGGTGGCCAGGAGCGGATCCTCCTGGTGGGTCATGAGCACCATCTCGGCCGTGCCCTTGAGGCTGGTGGCCACGTAGCCGCCCAGCGGAGGCGCCTGGCGCCAGTCGATCTCCTGGACGGCCTCGTGCGCCGGGCTCGCCAGCGTGGCCCTGAAGGGCTGCTCCACCAGCGACGCCTTCGACGCCAGCTGCGTCTCGAGGGTGAAGATGCGCGGGATCGTCGAGTCGTCCTCGGTATAGTAGAAGCGCCCGCGGCCCCACTTGGCGATGTCGAACATGAGCTGCACGTCGGCATCCTTGCCGATCGCCACCGTGGACACCGTGATCTTGTCCTTGGCCATGCGGCGGACGAGTCCGGCGAAGTCGCCCCGCGTCATCTGCCCGTCGGAGAGGAAGATGACGTGCTTGAGGAGCGCCGGCCGTTCGAAGAGGAGCTGGTAGGACTCCTTGAGGGCGGGATAGCCGTCGGTCCCGCCGCCGGCCTTGATGGTCGCGATGGCGCTGTGGATGGCCTGCTTGTCCCGCGCCGGGCGAATGGGCGAGTCCCAGACGAACTCGGTATCCCAGCTCATGATCCCGACCTCGTTGCGCTCGTCCAGCAGGTCCACCACCAGGTGCGCGGCCTCCTTGGCGATGTCCAGCTTCGTGACCTTGCTGTCCGTGGTCATGGCCATGGAGCCGGACCGGTCGATGGACAGCACCACCGCCAGGCTGGGGATCTCGAGCTTCTGCTTCACCTCCATCGTCACCGGAAGAGCTTCCTCGATGGGCGTGCGGTAGTAGCCCCCCAGCCCGAAGCTCTCCTCGCCTCCGAGCATCATCAGCCCGCCGCCCTGGTCGCGGACGTAGTCGCGGATGTTCTCCATCTGCTTCTTGCCGAGCTTGAGCGAGGAGACGTTCGAGAGGATGATCCCGTCGTACTTCGCGAGCCCTGCGGCATCCTTGGGAATGCGGCCCGGCTCGACCACCTCCACGTCCACGTGCTGGGTGCGGAGCGCGGCGGCCAGGGCCTGCCCCTGGCTCCGGTCCTTCTCCGCCATGAGCACCAGCGGGCGGCCGCGCACCACGATGGTGCCCACGGCGCGGTTGTTCTCCTCGATGGTGTCCCCCTCCACCTCGATGGCGGCCTGATAGACGTGGATCCCGCTCCGCTCGAGCGACTGCCGGTATGTGTAGACGTTCTTGCCGGCGGACAGCCGGACCACCTGGGAGCCCAGGAACTCTCCGTTGCGGAAGAGCGAGAGCCGCCCCTGGGTGTCGGCCTGGCTCCAGGCCACGACCTTCGCCTGGAAGGGCTCCCCGAACTTCACCTCGTGGGGCAGCACCATGGACTCCACCACGACCTCCTGGGAGAAGGTCAGCGGGGCCGGCACGTAGTAGATGTCGGCGCCCGCGTCCTTGGCGGCCTGCGCCACCGCCAGTGCGTCGCCCGCGTTCTGCCGTCCGTCGGTGAGGAGCACGAAGCGATTCGCCTGGCCCGGCGGTGCCGTGGCCAGCGCCAGCTGGAGGGCCTGCGCCAGGTTGGTACCGCGGCCCGGCGGGCGCACCTGCGGCCGCTCCAGCCTCGGGGAGGGGCGCAGCGGCTGATCCACCACGGCCTCTTCCCCGAACACGATGAGCCCCGTCTGGTCCCGCTGCCGCATGGCCGCGGCCGACTGCGCGGCGAAGCGGAAGGCGTTCTCGCGGGCCGCCAGGCTCACGCTGTCGGAGACGTCCAGCAGGAAGAGCACGTTGAGCTGGTCCACCCAGCGCGGGGCCACGGGCCGGGCGAGCGCCACCAGCAAGGCCGCCACGAGCACGCAGCGCAGCCCGAGCGCCCAGCGGTCCCCGGCGGCGTGCGGCAGGCCGAGCCGGCCGGCGGTCTGGCGCCGCCAGTAGAGGAGTCCCTCGAGCGCCAGCACGAGGAGGGCCAGCAGGACGAAGTACGGCCAGAGCTCGCGTAGCACCGCCACCGGAGCCGTCTCGGCACGCGCGCCCTCGACGACGGCCGGCAGGGGCCGTGGCGTCAGGTCGGACTCCTCGGCGTTCATGAGGTTGACGGCGACCCGCGTCTCACCCCGCGTGGTGCCCACGCTGTACACGCCCACCTCGTCGGTGTCGGTGAAGCTCGCGACGCCCCGCGTGACCTGCGCCTGGGTGCTCCGGCCCGACGGTGTCGTCACGGTCGCGGTGGTGACGCCGTGCTCCACCGGCAACAGGATCGGCCGGCCCGCCTGGAGTTGCAGGCTCGACTGGTCGAGGCCCGCGGGGTGAAGCCAGCGCAGGCTCTTGGAGAGCATGAGCGGGAAGGCGACCCGGAGCGGGAAGTCGGACTTGAACAGGTCGAAGCCGAAGAACACCGCCTTGCGCTCCTGCTCCTCCAGCACGTAGATGAGGGGACCGCCCACGGCCTCCACCAGCGTCTTCCCGGCGGCCAGCGGCCGGACCCGCAGCGCCTCCTCGATGGCGACCTTGGCGAAGTCGATCTGGCGCATGATCGGGTGCGCCCGGTCCCAGTCCATGATCACGGGCCCCTCGAGACGCCCCAGGACCTCCAGCGGCACGTCCGGCGGGGCCGTGTTGACGAGCACGAAGCGCCCGTTCCCGATCCGCGGCGGGCTCGCGCTGTCCACGACCACGACGTCGAACCCCTCCATGCCCCCCTGGTAGGCGTCCGGCGTGCGCGTCTCCAGCTGCACCTGCGGATCGGTGCGAAGGACCTTCTCGAGGAAGAGGTTGCCAGGGCTCACCAGCAGCACCGCGATCGCCCGCGGCGGCGGGATCACCGCGTGCGCCACGTTGTCGGCCTCGAGGTCGTCCGACACGTCGATGCGGGCGCGCACGACGCCTCCGCCCGGGTGGCTGAACGGCAGCACGAGCGCGCGCCTCACCTGGGGTTCGAGGGCCAGGGACTTCTCCGCGATGAGCTCGCCGTCCAGGGTGAGCGTCAGCGTGAAGGTCTGGGGCTCCTGGGAGAAGTTCACCACCGAGAGGAAGGCCTGCGACTCGAAGGAGCCGAAGTAGTTTCGGCGCACGGCCAGGTTCGTGATGGCCACGTTGCGCCCTCGCTCGCCCACCCCGACCCACCGGACGCGGACGTCGTCGCCCTGGGCCTGGAGGGCGGCCGGGTGCGCGCCGTCGGTGAAGACGTGGATCTCCGCTCTGGCGTCCGAGCCCACCAGCGCGCGAGCGGTCCGGACCCCGTCACCCAGGCGATCGGGCAGGTCTCGCGCACGCAGCCCGCGGAGGGCCGCGACGACGACATCACGGTCGCGGGTGAACGGCACCGGCACCTTCGGCTGGATGCCGGACTCGATCACCATGACCTCGGCGCCAGCGCCCAGGCGGCCCACGAGGTCCAGCGCCTGCCGCTGCGCGCGAGCGAAGCGCGACGGGCTCACGTCGCGGGCCTGCATGGAGGCGGAGGTGTCCATCACGACGACGATCTTCTTGGCCCCGTAGCCCATCACCGTCACGGCCGGCCGCGCCAGGGCCACGGTGAGCGCAAGGAGCGCCAGGATCTGGAGCCACATGAGGGGATCGCGCTGCAGGCGCTGGAAGAAGGCCGAGGCCTCGCGGTCGCGGAGCGAGGGGTCCCACAGGAGGAGACTCGACACGCTCTGCTGTCGTCGCCTGACCTTCAGGAAGTACAGGAGCAGCAGCGGGACGGCCAGGGTCGCCAGCAGCAGGGAGAACGGGCTGAGGAAGCTCATGCGAGCAGGAAGCCCTTGAGCTGCCCCAGCATGAACTCCTCCACCGGCGTGTCGGTCACCACCCGGTGGTAACTGATCTCGTTGGCCCGACAGAAGCCCTCGGCGCGCTCGAGGAAGTCGTGGAGCCGCTGCCGGTACGCCCGCAGCGCCTCCCCGTCCAGGGTGAGGTCCCGCTCCTCACCCGTCTCGGAGTCCAGCAGGCGCAGGTCCCCGCCGAAGGCGGGGCTCATCTCCTCCGGGGCGAGGAGATGGATGACGTGGACGTCGAAGCGCCGCTCCAGCAGCGCCTTGAGGCCGCGCTCGTACCCGGCCGGGTCCAGCAGGTCCGAGACCAGCACCGCCAGTCCTGCCTCCCGGGCCCGGAGCGCGTACGTCGCGAGGCTCTCATTGAGCGACGTGGCGCCTCCGGATTGGAGCCGGCCGAGGAAGTCCATCAGCGGCATGGCCTGCGTGCGGCCGCGGGTGGGGGCCCACCCCTCGGCGAGCCGGTCACGGAGGGCCCCCACGCCCACGCGCTCGTGATTGACGAGCCCCACGAAGCCCAGCGCCGCGGCCAGGCGCGCCGCGTAGGCGAGCTTGGAGGGATCGCCGATACCCATGGAGGCGGAGGCGTCCAGGAGCAGGTGCAGACACAGGTCCTCCTCGTCCACGAAGAGCTTGACGTAGAGCCGGTCGAGGCGGCCGTAGATGTTCCAGTCCACGTAGCGGAGGTCGTCGCCCCAGCCGTAAGGGCGGTAGTCCGAGAACTCGACACTCATGCCCTTGCGGGGGCTGCGCCGTTCGCCCTTCACCCGCCCGCGGAACGACCGCCTCGAGAGGAGGGCGAGCCGCTCCAGCTGAGCCAGGAAGTCCGTCGAGAGCAGCTCCTGCCCTCTGGCCGCCGTCGCCACGCGGCTATTTCTCGTCCAGGGACTGGAAGTACTGCTTGACCTGGGTCTGGAAGTCTCGCGGGACCTGCTCCCGCGCGATGGCCTCTTCCATCATCTTGCGGTACTGCCCGACCACACCCAGGTACTGCAGACGGGAGGGCAGGTTCGCGCCCCGGCCGAGCAGGTTGGTGTCGAACCCTTCCTTCCGCCCCGCGCGCGACTCCCCATCGACACCGACGTCGAAGGGGTTGGCCCGGAGCCGCTGGGTGGGGTCGCCCTTGCGGCTCGGGCTCTTCCCCTTGCCCGGATAGAGCCCCTCGCCGCCCTCGGGGAAGTCGCCCTCCTCCCCGGGGCCGCCCTGCCCCTGCCCGCGGTCTCTCTGCGCGCCGCGCCGGTCGGTCTCGCGCCCGCCGCGCAGCCCCTTGCCGTCGCGCCCCCCCTCCTCCAGGGACCGCAGCTTCGAGAGCGCGCGCTCCATGGCCTCCATGGCCTTGTCCGTCTGGCCCTGCTCCAGCGCCTCCATCCCCTCGCCGACGTCCCCGGCCCATGGGTTCTCCGCTCCGCCCTTGCGCCCGAGCCGCTCCATCTCGTTCAGCAGCTCGCGGAGCTTCTCCGGGGAGAGCTGGTCGGGACGCAGGCCCCCGCGCAGCGCCTTGGTCCGCTGGAACATGACCTTGTACTGGCTCTGGGTGAAGTCGCGCTGCAGGTCAGGCAAGCGGTCCACCTGCTCGAGCATCCGGATGCGCTCGTCGCCCTTCTTGAGGAATGAGTTGAAGTCGGGGCTCCGGCTGGCAAGGGAGGTGTCCTTGAAGATCGCCGTCAGGTCTCCCGGCTGCGTCTGTCCGCCCGCGCCTTGCCGCGGCACGAGACTCCGCTCCTGCACGTCGGCGCGCGGGAAGGCCTCTCGCTTGGATGCCCGGGGCCGCTCGTCCTGCTGGAGCGGCCCCGAGCGCTCCGGAGCCTTCTCTTCGTCCTCGTCGGTCTTGGCCGAGAAGTTGGGCAAGCCGCCCTTGGGCAGCGGGATCGGCGGGGCCAAGGCGAGGATGAGCCCGAGAGCCAGGGGCACGGGGATGAATTTCGCCTCACGCGGCAGGAGCCGCCGGATGATGCGCCGGCTCTCCAGCCGCTCGGCCCTGGCGAGCGTGTCGGCCACCAGGGCCTCGACGAGGGGAGTCCGGTCGGGACGCTCCGCCCACTCCAGACAGGTGGCCAGCCGATCCTGGAAGCCGAGGCCCCTGTCGGCGAGCCGGGCCGCCTCGCCGGCGGGCACGCGCTTGAGGGCACCCACGAGGGCACCTGCACCAGCGCCCAGGACCAGGAGCCCCCCGGCCATTGCCATGGCGGCGGCCCCCAGCGTCTCCCTCAGCGCCAGCACCACCGCAGCCACGAGCGCGGCCACGAACAGCCCGCGCAGGGCGAAGAACTCCGCCCGGCGCAACCGCACCTGCCCTGTGACGTTCCGGACCAGCCGGTGGAGGATACCTGGATCGGCCATCGCCCTCCCCTTCTGGGCTACCGCAGGAACGCGTCCTTCCCGGCGGCGCTCAGGCTCTCGGCGGCGTCCAGGAGCTGCTCGATGAGGCGATCGGCGTCCACGCCCTCCGCCTCGCCCTCGAAGTTGAGGATGATGCGGTGGCGGAGCGCGGGCAGCGCCATGGCGCGGAGATCGTCCACGCTCACGTTGTACCGTCCGTCGGCGAGCGCCCGGACCTTGGCGCCGAGCACCAGCGCCTGCGCGCCGCGGGGGCTCGAGCCGTACCGGACGAAGCGGCGGGTCGCCTCGGGCGCGCGTTCCCACTGCGGGTGGCTCGCGAGCACGATCAGCGACGCGAGGTCGCGGATATGGGAGGCGATGGGAACTTCCCGGATCAGTTCCCGGTAGCTCGCCACCTGGGGCCCGGTCATGACCCGGTCCACGGCCACTTCCCTGACGCGGGTGGTGCGATTGATGATCTCGTTCAGCTCCTCCAGCGCCGGGTACTTGACCCGGAGCTTGAAGACGAAGCGGTCGAGCTGCGCTTCGGGCAGCGGGTAGGTGCCCTCCATCTCGATGGGGTTCTGCGTCGCCAGGACGAAGAAGGGCACCGGGAGCATGTGCGCCGTTCCCGAGACCGTGACGCTCCCCTCCTGCATCCCCTCCAGCAGCGCCGACTGGGTCTTGGGGGTCGCGCGGTTGACCTCGTCCGCCAGCAGGATGTGGCCGAAGATGGGCCCCCGCTGGAACTGGAAGTGCTTCCGGCCGGCTGGGTCCTCGACGATCATGTTGGTGCCGATGATGTCGCCCGGCATCAGGTCGGGCGTGAACTGGATCCGGGAGAAGGAGAGGTCCAGGGAGGCCGCCAGCGTCCGGATCAGCAGCGTCTTGCCGAGCCCCGGAACGCCCTCGAGGAGGACGTGGCCGCCGGCGAAGAGACCGATAAGCACGTGATCGATGACGTCGTCGTGCCCGACGATGACCTTCTGAACTTCCGAGCGGAGGGTCTGGAACGCGGCGACGAACTCACGGGCGCGCTGCGTCTGCGTCTCGCCGGAGGGAGCGGCGTGGTCCATTCGAGCTCCTTTCGCATCAGTGGGTCTGACGGCAGCGCGACATCGAAGTCATGATATGGGTCGTTCCGCGACCCGTCAACCTGAAGGCCCCCCGGTTCAGGCTCCTCGCAGGACCCCGCATAGCTTTCCGTACAGCGCGAGGTAACCCCCGAGCTCGCGCTCCGGGCCGAAGCGCTCGCGGACGCGGGCCCGCGCCGTCTCTCCGAGCCGACGGCGCAGCTCGCGGTCGCCGAGAAGGAGGTCGAGCTTGCGCGCGAACGTTTCCGGCCCGGCGAAGAGCAGTCCGGTGACGCCGTCCTCGACCAGCGAGCGGTTGCCCGCGATGTCCGAGGCCAGCACGGCGCGCCCGAGGGCCATCGCCTCGAGCACGGAATTGGCCATGCCTCCCTCGGAGATGGAGCAGTTGAGCACGACGTCCGCGGCCTCCAGGAGCCCGCGCATGCGCTGGTGCGGCACTGCCCCGAGGAAGCGGGCCCAGGGGCGCCCGCGGATCGCGGCGAGCAGCGCTTCGCCCTCGGCCGGGTCGAGGATGGGCCCCACGTAGCGCAGCTCGAGGCCCGGGTGGCGCAGCGCCAGCGCGTCCACGGGAGCCAGCGGGAAGAGCGGGGCCTTCACCATCCGGATGCCCGCCGGAAAGAGCAGCGAGGGACCCGACGGCGGCGGTGGCGCGACGGCGAGCCAGTGCGCCGCGCCCTGGCCTGGCTCCTCGTCGTCGAACGATGCGCTCTGTGGCACCACGTGGAGCCGGTCGGCCATCCCGGGAAGCGCCTCGATGATCCGCGAGGCCATGGACCGGTGGAACACAGTGATGCCGGCGGCTGCCTCGAGGGTCTCGCGCACGACGTCGGCGCGCTCCGGATCGAAGAGGTCGTGGTTGGCGTCCGTCCCGGTGATGGTCAGGAGCAGCGGCAAGCCCGCGGTGCGCGCGAGCCGGAGAGCCAGCGGGCCCACGCGGTAGGCGTGGAAGGCGTGCACGAGCGCGGGGGCAAAGGCCAGGATCTCCTGCTCGATGAGACCCGCGGGCATCCGCGACACGTCCCAGACGCCCAGCTCCATGCCGCGGCTCCTGAGGCCCCGCGCGATGCGCTCCACGGTGATGGCATTGCCCCGCACGGATGGATGGGCGAAGGGAGTCAGCAAGGCCACTCGCGGCGCCATGCTCGCCAAGCCTACACTCCCCTCGGGGCCCTCGCAATCCTCGACCGCCGGCCGGGGTCCCCTGAGACGCCCCGCACCGGGGCCGCCGTCGCCGCTCTGCACCCATCGCCCCCCGGCCGCCCTCTTAAGGACGGCTGGCGATCTCCCGCGGCTGTGGTAAGGTCTGTCCGGGTGCCGGCCACTCACGGGTCCGCCGACGAGGCGCGACCAACGGAGAGGTGGATGGACGAGGACTCATCCGAGCTGCACTGTCGGGAGTGCGTGGACCTGCTGGCCGACTACGTGGACGGAACCCTGCCGAAGGCGCAAGCGGAGTTGCTGGACTGGCACCTGGATGGCTGCGCGCCCTGCGTCGCCTTCGTCAACACCTACAAGGGCACCGTCGACGCGGCCAGGCGGCTGCGCGAGACGAAGATCCCCCCCGAACTGCACCGCAAGCTGGTAACCTTTCTCAAGCGCCCCGCCCAGACGGAGTCGTGGCCCTAGCTCGGGGGGTCGGTGGCCCCGGCGCCTCGCGGTCGAGGAAATCCGAGACACGTCTCAGACCACGCGGCGGCGGAGGTAGGCGCTGAGCGCGTCCACCAGCGTGACCATCGCGTAGACGGCGAGGATCAGCGTCAGCAGCTCGCGCTCGAGGAAGAGGCTGATGGCGACGTGGATGCGCTGCCCGAGCCCTCCCGCGCCCACCAGCCCCAGGATCGCCGCCGCCCGGATATTGACCTCCCAGCGGTACAGCGCGTAAGAGAGGAACTGCGGGGCCGCCTGGGGGAGCATGCCGTAGAGGAGGATGCGGAGGCGACCGGCCCCGGTGGAGGCAAGCGCCTCCAGGGGACGCGGATCCACATCCTCCAGCGTCTCGCCGAAGAGCTTTCCCAGCACCCCGGCCGTGTGAAAGCCGAGCGCCAGCGCGCCAGGGAAGGGCCCCAACCCGACCACGAAGACGAAGATCACGGCCCACAGCAGCTCGGGGATCGTGCGCAGGAAGGCCAGGAGCGCCCTGCCGGCCGCGCAGACGGCCATGCGGCCGAGCCGGGCGGCCGGGGAGAGGCGGCGGCTTTCGTAGAGGACGCCGCGATAGAGGAGCGTGCGCGTGGCGACCAGCGAGAGGGGCAGGGCAAGACCCACGGCGAGGAGCGAGCCGACGAAGGAGATGGCGAAGGTCTCGACAGCGCCCTGGGCGTCGCTCGCCAGCGCCGCGCGCGACAGGTCGGGCGGGAAGAGCCGCGCCACGTAGGCCACCATCTGGCCCGCCGCCTCGCCGGCCAGCAGGCCCCTGAGGTCCACCTCCGTACCCTGATAGGACCACGCGACGAGGCCCGCCCCCGCCGCGAGGGTGAGCCACCTGGCGCGTGCGTGACCGCGCGGGCGGGCCGGGATCATCGCAGGAACGGGGCGCGCAACCGGCCGCTCACCAGATCCACGCCCGTGACCAGCACGAAGAGCATCATCAGCAGGGTCGCCACCTCGTCGAACTGGAACATCCGCATGGACAGCTCGATCTGCTGGCCGAGCCCGCCGGCGCCGACCAGGCCCAGGATCGACGAGGCGCGGATGGCGCACTCCCAGCGGTAGAGCGTGTAGGAGACGAAGGAGGGCAGGGCCTGCGGCACCAGCCCGTAGAGGACGATCCCGGGCCGGGCCGCACCACTGGCATGCAGCGCCTCGAGGGGGCGCGGGTTCGCCGATTCCAGGATCTCGGAGTAGACCTTCGCGAGCATCCCCCCGTACGCCACGCCGATCGCGAGAACGCCGGGGAAGGGCCCGAGGCCCACGGCGCGGACGAAGAGCAGCGCCCACACGTACTCCGGGATGGAACGGAAGACCGAGGAGAGCGCCCGGGCCACCGCATAGGGCACGAAGCCGACGAGCCAGCGGCCCGGCCGGCTCCGCCGCTCGTGGAGCACGCCACTCCAGGACAGGGTCGAGGTGCCGATGAGCCCCAGAGGCAGGCCGATGAGGACCGCGATGACCATCCCCATCACCGAGATCTGCACTGTCTCGAGGACCGGCCGGACCATGAGTCCGAGGAAGTCGAGCGACAGCCGCGGCGGCAGGCTCCCGCGCAGGAAGCGGAGCACGTTGTCCAGCGCATCGCCCTCGAGGAGACGCCTGGGATCAGCCTGTGCCACGTGGAGCGAGCCCACGAGGGCGATCAGGAGGGCGCCCGTCAGGACGTACGGGAAGGCGGACTTACGGGCCGAAGCCGGGAAGCGGTCGGCAGGCAGCACCGAAGGGCCCTGGGCCGTGGCGCAGCGGCTCCCGGTCGGCGTCCTCGCCCGGGTCACCGGCGTAGAGCCCCGCGAGAAGCTCACCGGTCACCTTCTCGGGAGCGAGGTCGAAGCGCACCCGACCATCGCGGACGCCGACGATGCGCGGGAAGCAGGCCAGGGCCAGGTCCACGCTGTGCAGGTTCACGAGGAGCGTCTTCCGCGAATGGGCCGACAGCTCGGTCAGGAGCGCCACGATGCTCACGGCCAGCGAGGGGTCCACGGAGGAGACCGGCTCGTCGGCGAGGATGATGTCGGGGTTCTGCACGAGCACGCGGGCGATGGCCACCCGCTGCTGCTGGCCGCCAGACAGCTCGTCGGTGCGAGCGTGCAGCTTCTCCGGGATGCCCACCTGCGCCAGCGCCCGGCCGGCTCCCTCGGCGTCCTGCGGACGGAAGAAGGAGTACAGCGCCCGCGCCGTGGACCAGCGCCCGAGATGCCCGGCGAGCACGTTGTGCACGACGCGGAGCCGGCCCACCAGATTGTGCTGCTGGTAGATCGTGCCGATCCGCATCCGTGCCCGGCGAAGCTGGGTGTCCGACAGCGAGGCCACGTCCGTCCCGGCGAGCCTCACGGTCCCGGATGTGGGGCGCAACGTGAGGTTCATGGTCCGGAAGAGCGTGGTCTTTCCGGCCCCGCTCGGGCCGATGACGGCAACCTGCTCACCCGGGCCCACCGTCAGCGAGAGGCCGTCCAGGGCGACCGTCCCGTCGGCGAAGGCCTTGCAGACGTCCCGGAGCTCGTACGTCACCGCAGCAGCCCCGCGGCGATGGCCGCCTCCTCGGTCGCCTTCCAGTCGGCGTCAATGGCGCGGATGTACTTCCTGGTGCGGTGCAGGTCGAGGAGCTTTCGGTGCTCCGGGTTCCCGTGGTCGAGCTTGAGGAAGGCCGCCGTGATTCGATCCAGGAGTCCCTGGTCCAGCTCCCCGCGCGCGGTCCAGACATAGTCCACGTAGGGCGGCGTCGTGTGGAAGACGGCCACCCTCGACGGATCCACCTTCTTCTGCTGGACCAGCTTGTCCCAGACCAGGAAGTTCAGCGCGCCGGCGTCCACCTTGCCCGACTCCACCCACAGCGCCGTGGCGTCGTGCGCGCCCGAGAAGGCCACCTGCCTGAAGTCCTTCTCGGGCGTGATTCGCGCCTGGAGGAGGAAGTAGCGGGGCATCAGGTGGCCGGAGGTGGAGGACACCGAGCCGAAGGAGAAGGTCTTGCCCCGGAGGGCCTCGAGGCTCTTGATGCCCGAGCCCGGGCGCGCCACGAAGACCGACTTGAACTCGGCATCTTCCTGGCGAAGAACCAGCCGCCGCGCCGTGCCGGCGGTGCGCCGCACGGCCTGCACCGACGTGAAGCCCCCGTACCAGACGAGGTCCAGCTTCCGGGCGGCGAGCCCCTCGACCGTCGCGGCATAGTCGACCACCGGGGTGAACCGGACCTTCATGCGAAGCTCGCGCGAGAGGTACTCGGCGAAGGGGGTGTAGATGCGCGCGAGCTCGCTGGGACTCTCGTCAGGGATCGCCGAGACCCTCAACACCTCGGGGGTCTCGCCCCCGGCCAGGGCGACTTCCGCCGCCGCCAGCATCAGCACCGCCGCCGTGAGGACCGCCCTCAGGAGCGCGAGTAGCGCCGGACGACTCAGATGCAATCCCATACCGCCGTTGGGATGCGGACTCGGGCGAGCGGGATTCGCTCCCAGCTCACATCGGCATGACCGATGCTCGGCGCACGGACGAATCGAGCAGGTCTATGGCACGAGCCACCGCGGGCAGTGGCTCCGGCCGTCTCAGGACACGGCGATCTTCACCGCGGCCGTCACCTCCCCGATCTCCCAGCAACGCTCCCCGCGGCGAGCGAAACCCTCCAGCACGCCGCTGCGGCGCGCGGCCGGGGCCGAGAAAAGCAGCCCGCCTGAGGTCTCGGCCTCGAAGAGGAGTCCGACGAGGGCCTCGCTGACGGCGGCGTCGATGGCGAGCCGTCCGCTCTGGCCGAAGGTCTGCTCGATGTGACGCCGGTTGCGCTTCATGCCGCCGCTCCAATGCCCCTTCTCCGCCAGGGCCAGCGCCCCCGGCAGCACCGGCAGATCTCTCGCGGAGAGCGCGATGCCGGCCTGAGAGGCCTCCACCATCTCGGCGGCGTGGCCCAGGAGACCGAAGCCGGTGACGTCGGTGGCGCCTCGGACGCCGGCCTCCTGCGCGACCTCCGCGGCCGCCCGGTTCAGGCGCAGCATGCTCTCGACGGCGCCGTCCAGCGTCGCGGGATCACAGGCGTCCGCCTTCGCCGCCGTGGCGATGACGCCGGTGCCCAGCGGCTTGGAGAGGAAGAGGCGCTCGCCCGGCAGCAGCCCGCCCTTGATGAAGATCCGCGAGGGGTGGACCCGCCCCGTGACGCACAGCCCGTACTTGGGCTCGGCGTCCACGACGGTGTGGCCGCCGGCGATGACTCCCCCGGCCTCGCGCACCTTGTCGGCACCCCCGCGGAAGATGGCCGCGATGATCTCCTTGGGGAGGTCCCGCGGAAAGCCTGCCACGTTCAGGGCGAAGACCACCTGCCCGCCCATGGCGTACACGTCGGACATGGCGTTGGCGGCCGCGATGGCGCCGTAGCGGTAGGGGTCGTCGACGATGGGGGGGAAGAAGTCCACCGTCTCCACCACCGCGACCTCGTCGCTGATGCGATAGACCGCGGCATCGTCGCTGGCCCCGAGTCCCACGAGCAGGTCGGGATGCTCCTCCTGCTTGAGCCCCGCAAGCACGTCCCGGAGATCCCCGGGACCCATCTTGGAGGCTCAGCCGGCGCAGGCCGCGTAGCTGGTGAGACGGATCTCCTTGCCGCTGCGGGGTGCTGGCGTCGAAGTGTCCATGGGCTCCAGAGGCCTCGTGACGTTTGGATGCGGAAGACGCCTGCGCGGCTTCAGTCGCGCTCGGCCGACTCGGCGTCCAGGAAAGCCCGGAACGCCTCGGCCAGCGGCGAGCGGCTCCGGTCCCTGTGGGTCACCACGTGGAATGCTCGCGTCACCTGAAGGTCCTTCACGCCGAGACACCACAGGAGCCCGTGCCGGCACTCCTCCTCGACGGCGCGCCGGGAGAGCACCGAGATGCCGACGCCCGCCTTGACGGCCTGCTTGATGGCCTGGGTCGAGCCCATCTCGCCCACGATCCGGAAGGCGTCGAGGCCGAGACCCGCCGCCTGGAGGGCCGCCTCCAGCGCCGCGCGACTCCCCGACCCGCGCTCCCGGATCAGCAGCGGCTCGGAGGCGAGCTCCTCGAGGCTCACCTGCGTGCGGCCGTGCCAGGGATGGCCGACGGGCACCACGACGACCTCCTCGTCCGGCATCAGCTCGCGGTACTCCACCGCCCGGTGGACGAGCCGCGCGCCGACCACGCCGATCTCGGCGCGGCCCTCCACCACCCAGCCCACGACTTCCTGGCTGTCGCCGATCAGCAGCGTGATGGAGATCTCGGGGAACTTCTCCTTGAACCGCCCGATGAGGGGCGGCAGGACGTACTCGCCCGGAATCGTGCTCGCCCCCACGAGCAGCACGCCGCTCATCTTCCCCTGGAAGCTGTCCAGCGCCTGGCGCGCCTCGCGCGAGAGCGCCAGCATGCGCGTGGCATAGGAGACGAGCAGCTCTCCGGCGGGCGTCGCCGCCGCGCCGCGGCCGAGGCGGTCGAGCAGCCGCACGGCCAGCTCGCTCTCCAGGGTGCGGATGTGCTCCGACACTGTCGGCTGCGTCAGGCCCAGTGTCTCGGCGGCCCTCGAGAAGGACCCGAGTTCGGCGACCTTGACGAAGATCTCGAGCTGGCGGAGATCCATGACGGACCTGAGTATAGGGGGCGCTCCGGCGGCTGTCCAGCCGGAGCGCGCGGACACGCACGACGCCCTACGTCTCCCGCAGGAAACTCGCCGCGGACTCCATGAGGCTCTCGGACAGCGTCGGGTGCGCGTGGATCGTCGCGGCCAGATCCTCGGCGCGGAGCGCATTCTCCACGGCCAGCGCGCCCTCGCCGATCAGCTCTCCCGCGCCGGGCCCCACGAGCCCGACGCCCAGGATCCGCCCCGAGGCGGGATCGATCACGAGCTTGGTCAGCCCGTCGGAGCGGCCCAGCGTCGCGGCCCGGCCCGAGGCCGCCCATGCGAGCCTGGCAATCCGCACCGGGCGCCCCGCCGCCTGCGCCTCCGGCTCGGTGAGGCCGCACCACGCCAGCTCCGGATCCGTGAAGACCACCGCGGGCACGGCCCGGTTGTCGAAGGCCGACGGACGGCCCGCGATGGCCTCGGCCGCGACCTTGCCCTGCCGCATGGCGCGATGGGCCAGCATGGGTTCCCCCGTCACGTCGCCCACGGCGTAGATCCGCGGGTCCTCGCTACGGCAGCATTCGTCCACGGGAATCACGCCGCAGGCGTCCGGGCGGACGCGCGTGGTCTCGAGCCCGAGCCCCCCGCTCTGCGCCCGGCGTCCCACGGCCACCAGCACCCGGTCGAAGGTCTCGGCAGCGCGCCCCTCGAGGCGCGCCTCGACGCCGGCCCCGCTGTCCGCGAGCCCGGCCACGCGGGTGCCCAGGTGGATGGCGGCGAACAGCTTCTCGACGCTGCGGGCCACGGGCTGCACGAGGTCGCGATCCACCCCGGGGAGCAGTCCGTCCAGCATCTCCACGAGGGTCACCAGACTGCCGAGCGCCGCGTAGACCGTACCCAGCTCGAGTCCGATGTAACCGCCGCCGATCACGAGGAGCCGTTCCGGCACCTCGGAGAGTGCCACCGCCGCCGTGGAGTCCATGACGCGCTCGCTCGGAGCCGGGCCGCCCGGAAGCATGACCGACGCGGCTCCAGTGGCGACGATGGCGTGGGCGAAGCGGAGCTTCTGCGGCTGGTCACCTTCCACCCGGAGCTCACGCGAGCCCTCGAACACGGCGCGGCCGCCGATCACCTCCACACCCTTGCCCCGGGCGACGGCCGCCAGGCCCCGCGCCAGCCGCCCCACGACCCGCTCGGTCGTCCAGCGGCGCAGGGCGTCCAGCGCGATGCGCGGCGCGCCGAAGTCCACTCCGAGCTCGCGGGCGCGCGCGGCCGTCGAGATGAGCCCGGCTACGTGAAGCAGCGCCTTGGACGGGATGCACCCCTCGTGCAGGCAGACGCCACCGAGCCGTGTGCCAGCGTCGATCACCACGGCCTCGAGACCCAGCTCGGCGCAGCGGAAGGCCGCCGAGTACCCGCCCGGGCCGCCGCCCACCACCGCGACGTCCACCTCGCGGACCAGATCGCCCATGACCATCGCGGGCTGGACCTCGCGGCGCTACCGGCGCCGCCGCCTCACAGCTCCAGCAGGAGCTGGTCGGGACGCTCCAGCCGCCGCACGATGTCCGCGGCGAAGCGGGCGCCGTCGGCCCCGTCGCCGACGCGGTGGTCGAAGGTGAGGGCGAGTGGCAGAAGAAGGCGCGGGACGATCTGACCGTTGCGGACCGCCGGCTCCTGGCGCGCGCGCGCCACCCCGAGGATGGCGACCTCCGGGTAGTTGATGATGGGAAGGGCGCCGGTGCCGCCGAGGGCCCCGAGGTTGCTGATGGTGAAGGTGCCTCCCCGCAGATCCTCCAGCGTGGCCTTGCCCTCGCGCACGCGCCGGGCCAGCGTGCCCAGCTCGCGGGCAATCTCCATCACGGGCTTCCGGTCCACGTCACGCAGGACGGGGACGATGAGCCCTCGGTCGGTCGCCACGGCCACGCCCAGGTGGTAGTAGCGCTTCAGGATCAGCTCGCCCGCCGGCGCGTCGAGGCTCGCGTTGAATTGCGGGTGCGCCCGGAGCGCCAGCGCGGCCGCCTTGAGCAGGAAGCTCGTGAGCGTGAGGGAGACCCCGCGCTCGCGCGCGGCCGGGAGATTCCGCCGGATGAGGGTGTCCAGCTCGGTGATGTCGGCCCGATCGAAGTGGGTGACGTGGGGCACGAGCCGGGCCGAGAGCGTCATGCGCTCGGCGATGGTGCGTCTCAGGTGCGAGAGGGCCGCGCGCTCCACGGGCCCCCACTTCTCGAAGGCCGGCAGCGGCGGGGGCTCGAGACCCGCTGTGCCGAGCGGCGTGGCGAGCGCCGGCGCCGCCGCCGGTCCGGCCTCCTCCTCCTCCCCCCCGGCGGGGGCCGCCGCCGCTGCGCGCACGTCCTCATCCCGCACGCGGCCCCCTGGACCGCTGCCGCGAACGCTATGGAGATCCACCCCGAGCTCGCGAGCGAGGCGTCGGGTGGCCGGCGTCGCGGGCACCGGCCCGGCCTCGCGGGCCGCGGCGGGAGCGGCCTCCTGCGTGGGCGGAGCCGGGGGCGGCGCGACGACCGCCGTCGCCGGGCCCGCAGCGGGAGGCGCCGCCGACGGGTGCGGCACCGCCCCGCCCGCCTCGGCGAAGGTGATGAGAACCTGGCCGACCTTCACGGTCTGGCCGGGCTGCACGTGGACCCGCTCGACCCGCCCCGTCGTCGGCGACGGGATCTCGACCTGTGCCTTGTCGGTCTCGACCTCGAGGAGCGGGGCGTCCTCGCGGATCAGATCGCCCTCGGCGACCAGCACCTTGACGATCGCAGCCTCGGTGAGGCCCTCGCCCAGGTCGGGGAGCACGAATGGCCGCGCCATGCTAGCGGTCCGCCTCGGAGATCCGGAGACGAGCCGCCGGCGGGGGCAGGGAGGCCTCCCGGGCGCCGCGCGTCGGAGAGCCACCGGGGCCGTGCACTAGTAGGCCAGCGTCTCGCGGCACGCCGCGACGACGCGCGCCACGTCGGGGATCTGCACGCGCTCCCGGGCGAAGCCCACGAAGGAGACGTCGTAGGCGGTCACCCGGCGCACCGGTGCCTCCAGGGAGAGGAAGGCGCCCTCCATGATGCTGGCGGCGATCTCGGCCCCGGGCCCGAAGCTCCGCGTGGCCTCGTGCACCACCACCGCGCGGCCGGTCTTCGCGACGGAGGCGGTGAGGGTCTCGCGGTCCAGCGGCGAGAGGGTCAGGAGATCGATGACCTCGACCCCGACACCGTCCTCCACCGCCAGCTCCTCCCCGGCCTCACGGGCCACGCGGAGCATGGCGCCGTAGGCGATGAGCGTCAGGTCGCTCCCCTCCCGGTCGACGCGGGCCCGCCCGAGGGGCAGGGTCTCGATGTCGTCCGGCACCTCCTCCTTGGCGGCGTGGTAGAGCGCCTTGGCCTCGAAGAAGATGACGGGGTCCGGATCGCGGATGGCGCTGGCCAGGAGCGCCCGGGCATTGCGCGGCCCCGAGGGGATCACCATCTTGAGGCCCGGGATGTGGGCGTAGAACTGCTCCTCGCTCTCCGTGTGGTGCTCGAGCGCGCGCACCCCGCCGCCGTAGGGCATCCGCATGACCATCTGGCAGTGGAAGCGCCCCTGGGAGCGCTGGCGGTAGCGGGCGGCGTGGTTCTCGATCTGGTGGAAGCACTGGAAGGCGAAGCCCGAGAACTGGATCTCGCACACGGGCTTGAGGCCGTACAGCGCCATCCCCACCGCGGTCCCGATGATCGCGGCCTCCGCCAGCGGGCTGTCGATCACGCGGGTGCCCCCGAACTGCCGGTGCAGGTCCTCGGTGACGCGGAAGACACCACCGTCCACACCCACATCCTCGCCGAGGACGACCACCGCGTCGTCCCGCTCCATCTCCTGGAGCAGGGCGAGGTTCAGCGCCTTGACCATGTTCAGTTTGCCCATCGGCTCGTCTTCCTCTGGCCCCGCATGGGCGTCGGCAGCGGGCGCTCCTCGTCCGGCCGGCGGGGCGCGTCGGCGCGGAGCCGCTCGGCCAGCTCGGCCCGCTGCGCCTCCAGCGCCGCGGAACGGTCGGCGTGGACATGATCGAAGATGGCCAGCGGATCGGCCGCCGCCATGGCCTCGAAGCGCTCCACGGCAGCTGCAATCTCCTCGTCCACCCGCTCCTCGATCCCCTCCTCGAGCAGGTTCTTCTTCTCGAGGTAGGCCCGTACTCGCGGAAGCGGGTCCTTCCGCTCCCACGCTCGCACCTCCTCGTCCGAGCGGTAGCGCGTCGGATCGTCGGCGGTGGTGTGGACGCCCAGCCGGTACGTCATGCACTCGATCAGCGTGGGCCCCTCGCCCCGGCGCGCCCGCTCGACGCCCTCGCGGCTGGCGGCGTACACGGCCAGCAGGTCGTTGCCGTCCACCTGGATCCCGGGGAATCCGTAGGCCAGCGCCTTCTGAGCCAGCGTGGCCGAGTGCGTCTGCTTCTTGAGCGGGACAGAGATGGCCCACTGGTTGTTCTGGACGACGAAGACGGCCGGCACATGCCAGACGCCGGCGAAGTTCAGGGCTTCGTGGAAGTCCCCCTCGGAGGTCGCGCCGTCCCCGCAGAAGGCCATGACGACGACCTCGTCGCCGCGGTACTGGGCGGCATAGGCCAGCCCCACCGCATGCGGGAGCTGGGTGGCCACGGGGATCGTGATCGGCAGGTCGTGCTGCTCCGGCGCGGGCTGGGCGCCCTCCAGACGGCCGGCGAAGAAGAGGAGCAGCTTCTCGATGGTCCAGCCGCGCCAGAGCATGGCGGCCGTCTCGCGGAAGGAAGGGACCATCCAGTCCGAGGGCCGGAGAGCGAAGACACTCCCCATCTGCGCGGCCTCCTGCCCCTTGATGGGCGCGAAGGTGCCGATGCGGCCCTGGCGCTGGAGCCGGACCATGCGCTCGTCCAGACGCCGGCCGAGCACCATGGCGCGGTACAGGCGCCTGAGCCCGTCCGCGGGGATCTCGGGCTCCAGCGCGGCGTCGAGATTGCCCTCGCTGTCCAGGATGGACAGGTATTCGATCTGGAACCGGGGCTCGAGCAGGGTCCTCGGCATGGCGGCGCCCCTGTCATGGCCCGGCGCACGGCGCCGGGCCAACAAGAAGGGGCCCCGAGGGGGGCCCCTGGCTATGCTCTCAGCACGTCCCCCCTAGCGGCAGCCACATCCGCCGCCCCCGCAACAGCCGCCGGCGGCGGGCCCCGGGGAGCCGTCGAACCGGTTCTGCGTGGCGGCGCCGAAGAGCGAGAGGAGGCGCATGACCTGCGGGCTCTCGCATTCGGGGCAGGTCACGGTCGCTCGCGCGTCCACCAGCTTCTCGAACTCCCTGTCGCATGCCCGGCAGCGATACTCGTAGATCGGCAATGCCTACTCCCCCCCGCGCTGGACGTAGCTCTTGACGAACTCCTCGGCGTTCTCCTCGAGGATATCGTCGATCTCGTCCAGGAGATCGTCCAGGTCTTCCTTGATCTTCTTGCCCTTCTTGGCAAGCTCCGCGCTGCCCGCCGCGCCGTCGTCCCCCTCCGCGGGCTTGGTGGGCCTCGTCTCCTTCTTCTTCTGCTCAGCCATGGGGCCGATCACCTCCTCGCCTCCCGCAGGAGGCCGACGCCGGGGCCTAGACGGTGGGCAGCACGATCCCCTGCTGCGCCTGGTACTTCCCCTGCCGGTCCGCGTAGGACGTCTCGCAGACCTCGTCTGACTCGAAGAATAACACCTGGGCGATACCCTCGTTGGCGTAGATTTTCGCCGGGAGCGGCGTGGTGTTGCTGATCTCCAGCGTGACGAACCCCTCCCACTCCGGCTCGAAGGGGGTCACGTTGGTGATGATGCCGCAACGCGCGTACGTGGAGTTGTGGACGACGATGTCGTTGGCCAGGAAGTTGGCCGTCTCCGGCAGGGTGAGATCGTAGACCGTCCCCCACCCGTCCGGCCGGATCGCCGCCACCGTGTCCCAGAGGATGTCCGAGTCCGCTATCCGCCCGAGACCCTCGTCGCTCAGCCGAAGAGCCATGTCCCGCGCCAGGGCTCGCGGCACGCCCTGCCGGGGGCTGGTGCTGGGCAGCCCCATGGTTCTCATGGAGACTCCCCTTCCGTGACAGGCCGCGCGGATGGTCGCCCAAGCCGCCGGAGGGAGGGTATCGAAGTTCGACTTCCGCTGAGGCTCCCGTTCGATCTTCTCCACCGCCTCGTCCAGTCGCCTCTGCTTCGCGGAGTCCGGCACGAAGCCGATGCGCTCGGCGAACCGACGGATGTGCTCCTTGCTCGTGATCGACAGGACGAAGGCGCCCCGGCCAGACTGCGTCGGGCGGGAGCGCAGCAGGGAAAGGATCTCGAAGCGCAGCAGGAGGTGCTGGACCTCCCGCGCGAGCCGTTCCGAGGTCGTGCAGAACTCGAGATGGATCGCGTCCCCGCTGATCGAGATCCCTCCGTCGCCGGAGAACAACGCCCGCAGAAACCGGGCGAGCAGGGCAGGCCGCAGCTCGAACAGGACCGGCGGGACGAATTTGTCCGGAGACTTCACCGCCAGACCGTGTGAGTCGAGCCACGCGGCCAGTCGGTTGCGCTCCATGACTCCGCCGCGCCGCCCCCTGTTGGTGGCGTTGACCGACACGCGGGCCACGGGTCGCGGGACGCACCCGAACTGCTCTAGCGCCGTGGAGAAGTAGTCGCGCAGGACCGGATCCCCGCTCGTGTAGCGGGGAGACGAGCCCGGGGTGGCGCACTGTCCGTCGGAGATCATCAGGCCCAGGAGGTCTACCTCGGCCGGCGGCAGGCTCCTCTGCCCGAAGACGGGAATACGTCTGGGCACTCCGATCCGGTCGCCCGGCCTCAGGTGGCGCAGTTCCCGCCACCCCGTGTACGTCAGGAGGGGATGGTGAGGGGTGGCCCGCAGGGTTCGCCCGGTCCGAGTCACCAGCTGCCGGAGCGGCAAGACCCCCTGTCGGACGCCCTCCGCTACATCGGCGCGCGCCACGGCGCTGCCTTTGAGGGTGGCCGTCGCCCCCCCGCGGCCGAAGAGATCCTCGATGGGGACGAGCCGGCCGGACGAGGCGTCGACGATCTGGCTGTCTCCTGCGAGGCACTTCCCGAGACAGACGGTGATCACGTTGCGCGGGATCTTGAAGTATTCGACGGAGCGCCCGAGCGCGAAGGAGTTGGGCGGGATGATGCAGACTTCGCCCCGGAAGTCCACGAAGGAGCGCGGGTCGAAGGCCTTGGGATCGACGATGGTGTTGTTGATGTTAGTGAAGATCTTGAACTCATCGGAGATCCGCAGGTCATAGCCATAGGAGGACACGCCGTAGGAGATGCCGCCCTGGCGCACCTGCCGCTCGGCGAACGGCTTGATCATGCCGTGCTCGAGCGACATCTTCTTGATCCAGCGATCGCTCTTGACCACCGTGCGCTTATGGTACCCGCCGGCAGCGGGATGGGTCAAGCCGTGAACGCCTGTCCACCGGTCCCCGCTAGCGCGCGACCTGCTCCACGCTGGTGCCGGTGGTGTCGGCAGCGAGCGCGAGCGCTCGGCCCGCCACGCCGGCTCGGCGGAGGGCGCCCTCCATCGCGCGTCCCACGTCGTCCCCTGGCCCCCGAGCGACGGCCAGGACCGAGGGCCCGGCGCCGGACAGCGCGCAGGCGAGCGCGCCCGCGTGGACCGCGGCGGGGAGGACCCCGGCGAGCCACGGAAACAGCTTGAGGCGAAAGGGCTGATGGAGGCGGTCCTCCATCGCCACGCCGAGCAAGTCGGATTTGCCGGTCGCGAGCGCGGCGACGAGCAAGCTCACGCGCTGCAGGTTGAACACCGCGTCGGCCCGCGGATAGCTTTCGGGCAATGCCGCGCGGGCCTCGGCCGTGCAGCCCTCGGCCTCCGGCACGAGCACGACCCAGCAGAGGTCGGCCGGCACCGGCAGGGACGCCGCGGCCACGCGGTCGCCGGCCCAGCAGGAGACTGTCAGCCCGCCCAGGAGGGCCGCCGTCACGTTGTCGGGGTGCCCCTCGGCGCGGGCGGCAAGCCTGAGGAGGGCGTCCCGGTCGAGCGGCGCGCCGCAGAGGGCATTCCCCCCCACGAGGCCGCCCACCCAGGCCGCGGCGCTCGAGCCCAGCCCGCGGCTGGGCGGGATGCGGTTCACGCAGTGAAGCGTCACGCCCCGCCACGGACGCCCCGCAGCCTGGAAGGCCATGCGCGCACCCTTCACCACCACGTTGTCTTCTCCCGTCGCGAGCCGGCCTGCGCCCTCGCCCTCGATGGACACAGCCACCCCTTCGGATTCCTCGAACGCCATCTCGTTGTGGAGCCCGAGCGCCAGCCCCAGCACGTCGAAGCCCGGGCCCAGGTTGGCGGAGGTGGCGGGAACGCGGACGCGGACGCGCATCAGAGGCGCCGCAGCAGCCACGCCGGCGTGAGGCCGATGGCCCACGCGTTCAGCACGACGTAGTAGTTGCTCGCGACCAGCAGCCCCACGGCGACGAGCAGGACGCCGGCCGCGCGCTCCACCACGGGGAGGAGCGGGCGGTAGCGTTTGAAGAACTTGAGAAAGCCGCCCAGCGCGAGCGAAAAGAGGAGGAAGGGCACGCCCAGCCCCGCCGAGTAGGCCAGGAGGAGGCCGACGCCCTCGCCCACGGTCCTGTCGTTGCTCGCCAGCGTGAGGATGGAGCCGAGGATGGGCCCCACGCATGGCGTCCAGCCGATGGCGAAGGTGAGCCCGACGGCGAAGGAGCCGAGGAGCCCGGTGGGCTTGCTCCGGATCCGGATCTGGTGCGTTCGCCCCAGGGCCGCGAACTTGAGGACGCCGGCGATGTACAGGCCGAAGACCACGATCAGGGTGCCGCCCGCAATCCGGATCCAGTCGCTGTAGTCCAGGAGGAATTGCCCGGCGGCGCTGAACGAGGCCCCCAGGCTCACGAAGACCGTGCTGAAGCCCACGATGAAGGCCAGGGAGTGCAGCATCACCCGCGTCCGCGCCGCGGCCGTCACCTCCCCCGCCAGGCGATCCACTGACATGCCGGTGATGAATGAGAGATAGGAGGGGAACAACGGGAGGACGCAGGGCGAGAGGAAGGAGAAGAGGCCGGCAGTGAATGCGACGAAGACACCAAGTGATTCAGTCACCTGGCATCCTTTACCTGAGCATGGACTCGAAGAGAGAGTGGGCGGGCTTGCCATCCCACTCCCGGGGCCCCAGCGCGATCAGCGTGAGATTCCCCTGCCTGTCGATGATCATGGTGGAGGGCACGGCCCGGACGCCGTAGAGGCTCGCCACCGTCCCCTTGGAGTCGAGCCCGACGGGGAAGGTGAGGCCGTGCTGCTTGACGAAGGGGACGACGACGGAGGCGCCCTCCGAGTCCATGGATACCGCCAGGACCACGAGCCCTTTCGCCCTGTACTTGCGGTAGAGGCGCTCCATGGCCGGCATCTCTTCCTTGCACGGAGGGCACCAGGTGGCCCAGAAATTGAGAAAGACAACTTTGCCCCTGAAGTCCGACAGCTTCACGGGTCCCTGGTCCGACGTGGGCGTCTGGAAGTCCCTGGCCTGCTGGAGACGCTGGAGCTTGATGAGATCCAGCGCCTGCACGGCCTCCTGCCCCGGCGCCGCGGGCGAGAGCGCCGCGAAGAGGACCGTTGCCAGGAGCGACAGCGCGAGGATCGCCGCACGGGCTCCACATGGCATGGAGCCAGTATACACGCGGCTCGCCGGCACCGTCCCCGGCGGAGCCGGCTGTGCTAGGGTTTAGAGCATCCATGCCGCTCACCATCCTCGCCGATGACCTCACGGGCGCCTGCGACGCCGGCGCTCCCTTCGCGGGCCCCGGCCGCGTGGGCCTCTTCGTGGAGCCCGCCGCCCCCGGCGCGGACTGGAACGTCGCCTCCGTGGACACCGAGAGCCGCGCGCTCCCTCCTGCCGAGGCCGCCGACCGGATCCGCCGCGCCGCCGGCCGGATGGGTCCGCGCCTGCGCCACGGCCGCGTCTTCAAGAAGATCGACTCCAGCATGCGGGGCGCCGTCGGCGCCGAGGTGGTGGCCCTGTGCTCCGCCGCCGCGGCCAGGACGGCGCTGGTGTGCCCGGCCTTCCCGGCGGAGCGCCGGACCGTGGTCGGGGGCATCCTGCGAATCCACGGCCTCCCCGCTCACGAGTCTCCGGTGGGACGCGACCCCGACTACCCCGCGCCGACCTCCGACCTCCTCGAGATCCTGGCCGGGCAGCTCGGGCATCCCGTGGGCCACGTCCCGCTCGAGACGGTCCGCCGCGGCGACGAGGCGCTCCGGCACGCGCTCGCGCGAGCAGCGCCTCCCCTCGTCGTCGCCGACGCCGTCACCGAGGCTGATCTCGACGCCCTCGCGCGGGCCGTCATCGCCCTGCCGGCCACGCTCCTGGCCGGCTCGGCTGGGCTGGCGCGCCGGCTCGCGAGCGCGCTCGGCCACGCCGGCGACCCCGCGCCCCTGCCGGCAGGGCGAGCCTGGCTCATCGTCGCCGGCAGCCTGCATCCCGCGACGACCGCGCAGATCGAGACGCTGGCTACCGCCGGCGTGACGGGCCTCTGGATCGAGCCCGGCGGTAGCCGACCAGATCCGGCGGGCATCGTCGCAGCGCTGGCCGCCGACGAGCCTGCGTTCGTGGCCGCGCGCGTGCCCGCCGCGTCGCCCGGACGGCTCGAGCGTGCCCAGATGGCCAAGCGCCTGGCCTGCGCCGCGACAGCAGCGCTCTCGGTGGCGACGCCAGCCCTGGTCTGCGCCACCGGAGGCGAGACCGCGCTGGCACTGACGCGCGCCCTGGGCGCCGCTCGGCTCGAGCTCCTGGGGGCGCCGGGGCCCGGGCTCGCGCTGGGCGAGATGATCGTCCCCGGCGCCTCGGGGCCCCGGAGGTCGGGGCGGAGGCTCCTCACCAAGGCGGGTGGCTTCGGCCCGCCGGAGCTGTTCGTCACCCTCATCACAGGAACCCGACGATGAGCGCTCCTCTTCCCCGGCTCGGCATCACCATGGGCGACCCGGCCGGCGTCGGTCCGGAAATCACCGCCAAGGCGCTGGCCACCCCGCAGGTCGCCTCGACATGCCGGGCCCTCGTCGTGGGCGACGGCGCCACCCTCCAGGCAACCCTCGATCTCCTCCACTCCCCGCTGCGGCTCCACGCCGTGAGCGGCCTCGCCGAGTGCGCCTTCGCCCCCGGCACCATCGAATGCCTCGATCTCCGGAACGTGGATCCCGCGGCGCTTCCGAAGGGCGCGGTGAGCCCCGAGGCGGGGCGGGCCGCCTACGCCTACATCGAGCGAGCGGTGGCGCTGTGCCAGGACGGCCAGCTCGACGCCATCGTCACCGCGCCCATCAACAAGGAGTCGCTGGCGGCGGGGGGATGCGAACACACCGGGCACACGGAGATCCTCGCCCGGCTCTCCGGGACGAGGGACTTCGCGATGCTGCTCGTGGCGCCGGACCTGCGGGTGATCCACGTCACGACCCATGTGGCGCTCAGGCGCGTGCCCGACCTCGTGACCCGCGATCGCGTGCTCGGCGTCGTGCGTCTCGCCCACCGGGCCATGACGAGCCTCGGGGCCGCGCGCCCCAGGATCGCGGTGTGCGGGCTCAACCCCCACGCGGGGGAGGGCGGTCTCTTCGGGGACGAGGAGCAGCGAGAGATCGTCCCGGCCGTGGAGGCCGCGCGCCTGGAAGGGCTCGAAGTCCACGGACCGCTGCCGGCGGACACTCTTTTCTCCCGCGCCCGCGGCGGAGAATTCGACATCGTCGTCGCCATGTACCACGACCAGGGGCATGTTCCGGTGAAGACGCTGGGCTTCACCTACGACCAGCAGAGCGGGACCTGGACGGGGCTGTCGGGGGTCAACGTGACGGTGGGGCTGCCCTTCCTGCGCGTGTCGGTGGATCACGGCACGGCCTTCGACCGGGCCTGGCAGGGCATCGCGAACCCCGAGAGCATGATCGAGGCGATCCAGCTGGCCGTGCGCATGCTCGGCCCGGCCCGGGCACCTTGACACGCCCGCCGGTCCTGCTTATAAGGAGCCATGAGTGGAACCCCGCGCCGACCTTGACAGTTTCCGGGGGCGAGACTATAAGGGGGCAACCGTCCAGTCGTTCCTGACACATCCCCAGGGAGGAAGTCCATGGAAGAGCGCGAACTCAGGTCGCTGATCGTTCAGGTGAAGGCCGGCGCGCTGAGCCGCCGGCGCTTCGTCCAGATGATGGTGGGCCTCGGGCTCACCGCGCCGATGGCCGGCCAGATGCTGGCCTCGGCCGGGGTGGCCCAGGCGCAGGGCAAGCTCGCCTACAAACCGACGAAGCGGGGAGGCGGCGGGGCGCTCAAGGCGCTGTGGTGGCAGGGCGCCACCTTGCTGAACCCGCATTTCGCGGTGGGCACCAAGGACCAGGACGGCTCGCGGATCTTCTACGAGCCCCTGGCCTCCTGGGATCCCGACGGGACCCTCGTGCCGATCCTCGCCGCCGAGATCCCCTCGATCCAGAACGGCGGGCTCGCCCGGGACGGCAAGTCGGTGACGTGGAAGCTCAAGCGGGGCGTCTCGTGGCACGACGGCAAGCCCTTCACGGCCGACGACTGCGTCTTCAACTGGGAGTACGCGGCCGACCCCGCCACCGCGGCCGTCAGCATCGGCACCTACAAGGACGTGAAGGTCGAGAAGGTCGACAGCCACACCGTCAAGGTCCTCTTCCCGAAGCCCACGCCCTTCTGGGCCGACGTCTTCTGCGGCGTGCGCGGCATGCTCATCCCCAAGCACCTCTTCGAGGCCTACAAGGGGGGCAAGAGCCGCGAGGCGCCCAACAACCTCAAGCCGGTGGGCACCGGGGCCTACCGGTTCGTGGACTTCAAGCCCGGGGACGTGGTCCGGGGCGAGCTCAACCCCGCCTACCACATGCCCAACCGGCCTTCCTTCGACACCATCGAGATGAAGGGGGGCGGCGATGCGATCTCGGCGGCCCGGGCCGTGATCCAGACCGCCGAGTACGACTACGCCTGGAACCTGCAGGTGGAGGACGAGATCCTCAAACGGCTCGAGCAGGGCGGCAAGGGGCGCGCCGACATCGTGGCCGGCGGCAACATCGAGCACATCCAGCTCAACAACACCGACCCGTGGAAGGAGGTCGAGGGGGAGCGATCGAGCGCCAAGACGAAGCACCCCTTCCTCACCGACCCGGCCGTGCGCCTGGCGCTGAACCTCCTGGTGGATCGCGGGTCCGTCCAGGAGCAGATCTACGGCCGCACCGGCATCGCCACCGCCAACTTCCTCAACCAGCCGGCGCGCTTCGCCTCCAAGAACACGAGGTGGGATCTCAACATCGACAAGGCGAACCAGATCCTGGAAGCCGCGGGCTGGAAGAAGGGTCCGGACGGCCTCCGCGCCAAGGGAGGCGTCAAGCTCAAGATGGTGTTCCAGACCTCCATCAACGCCCCGCGGCAGAAGACGCAGCAGATCGTCAAGCAGGCGGCCGCCAGGGCCGGGATCGACATGGAGCTCAAGTCGGTGACCGCGTCCGTCTACTTCTCGTCGGACGTGGCCAACCCCGACACCTACACGAAGTTCTACACCGACATCCAGATGTACACGACCACGATGACACAGCCCGACGCCGAGCTGTTCATGAACCAGTTCACGTCCTGGGAGGTCGCCTCCAAGGCCAACAAGTGGCAGGGCCGGAACATCACGCGCTGGCGGAGCGAGGAGTACGACAAGACGTACCGCGCGGCGGAGAGCGAGCTGGATCCCGTCAAGCGCGCGGCGCTGTTCGTCAAGATGAACGATCTCGTGATCCAGAACGTCGTGGTCATCCCGGTGGTGTTCCGCCCCCGGGTGGCTGCCATCTCCAACCGGCTGCGGGCCGAGCAGAGCGGGTGGGACTCCGACTTCTGGAACCTGCCGAACTGGTACCGCGAGGGGTAGGCGGAGAGCCCTGACGGGGGGCCGGGCGCCCTGCCCGGCCCCCTCGCTCCATGTCCAAGTACGTCCTCCGCCGCCTGCTGATCTCCATCCCCTCGCTCGTCGGGATCAGCGTCGTCCTCTTCGCGGTGCTCGCACTGGCGCCCGGCGACCCCTTCGAGGAGCTCGCCACCAACCCCAATGTCCCCCCCGAGGTGCGGGCCAACCTCCGTCTGCAGTTCGGCCTCGACGACCCCATCGCCATCCGCTACGTGCGCTGGTTCACCTCCATGCTCAAGGGGGACTGGGGCTTCTCCTTCGTGAGCCGCGTCGACGTGGACACTCTCATCCTGCAGCGCCTGCCGACGACCCTCTTCGTCCTGGGCTCCGCCCTGGTGCTGGGGATCCTGGTGGCGCTGCCCATCGGGATCCTGTCGGCCACGCGCCCGTACTCGGTCTTCGACCAGATCGCCACCACGCTGGCCTTCGTCGGCTTCTCGCTGCCCACCTTCTTCACCGGGCTCCTCTTCATCCTCCTCTTCAGCATCTACCTCGACTGGCTCCCGTTCATCTACCGGGCCGACATCGACGCCCAGGGGCTCGCCTGGCTCTGGGCCAGCATCAAGCAGGGCATCATGCCCATCGCGGTGCTGGGGCTCTTCCAGGGCGCCACGCTCACCCGCTTCGTCCGCTCCTCGGTGCTGGAGGTGATCCGGCTCGACTACGTCAACACGGCCCGGGCCAAGGGGCTCTCGGAGCGCATCACCGTGGTCAAGCACGTGGTGCGGAACGCCCTCATCCCGGTCGTCACGCTGCTCGCGCTCCAGATCCCGGGCATCTTCGCCGGCGCGGTGGTGACCGAGCAGATCTTCCGCGTGCCTGGCATCGGCTCGCTCCTCATCGCCTCCATCCTGTCCAACGACACACCCGTCATCATGGCGGTCACCTTTGTCTTCTCGTGTCTGGTGGTGCTGTCCAACCTGCTGGCCGACATCGTCTACGGCTGGCTCGATCCCCGGATCTCGTACCGGTAGCGCGGGACCGATCCATGGCTCCCGACGGCATGGCAGCGGACGCGGTGGCAGGGAAGCTGGCGGTCCGCGCCGCGGGCGGAAGCGATTCGCTGTGGGCCGAGGCCTGGCGGCGCTTCCGCCGCCACCGGCTCGCCACGGTCGGCGCCCTGGTCCTCGGCGCCATGGTGCTCGCCGTGCTCGTCGGGCCCCTCGTCTATACCGTGCCGGTCAACGAGATCGACTTCAAGGCGAAGCTGAAGGCGCCGTCACGTTTCCATCCCCTGGGCACCGACGACCTCGGCCAGGACCTGCTGGCGCGCATGCTCTACGGCGGTCGCATCTCGCTCGCCGTGGGCGTGGCCGCGATGCTCATCGCGATCACCGTCGGCACGGCCATCGGCGCCGCCTCCGGGCAGGCCGGCGGCGTCCTGGACAACGCGCTCATGCGCCTCACCGACCTCTTTCTGTCGCTGCCGCAGCTGCCGTTGCTGCTGCTGATCGTCTACCTCTTCCGGGACGCGCTCCGGAAGGCCTTCGGCCCCGAGCTGGGCATCTTCATCCTGATCGTCGCGGTGATCGGGGGCCTGCGCTGGATGCCCGTCGCCCGGCTCGTCCGCGCCCAGTTCCTCACCCTGCGCGAGAAGGAGTTCGTTGAGGCGGCCCGGGGACTGGGAGCTCCGCCCCTTCGGCAGGTCGTCCGGCACATCCTCCCCAATGCCATCGGGCCGGTGATCGTGGCGGGGACCATCGACGTGGCCACGGCGATCATCGCCGAGTCCACGCTCTCCTTCCTGGGGCTGGGCTTCCCGCCGGACATCCCCACCTGGGGGCGAATCCTCTTCGACGCCAAGGACAATCTCGACTTCGCACCCCACTGGGCCATCTTCCCTGGGACGGCGATCTTCCTGACCGTCCTGGCCATCAACTTCATCGGCGACGGGCTCCGGGACGCACTCGACCCGCGCAAGGTCCTGTAGACCGCCGCAGACCCGAGGAGGCCCGCCGTGAGTGACCGCGATCTCTGCTTCACGCCCGCCACCGAGCTCGCCCGGCTGTTCCGGGCCCGCAAGACCTCGCCGCTCGAGGTGATGCAGGCCACGCTGGCGCGCATCGACGCCGTGAACCCGACGCTCAACGCCTACGTCACCGTGGTCCGCGAACAGGCGCTCCAGGCCGCACGGCGCGCGACGACCGCCCTGGGGCGAAAGGGCGCGGCGCTGCCTCCACTTCACGGGGTGCCGGTGTCGATCAAGGATCTGACCCCCACCAGGGGCATCCGCACCACGTGGGGCTCCAAGATCTACGAGCATCACGTCCCCGAGGAGGACGCGCTGATCGTCCAGCGCCTGAAGGCGGCGGGCGCCATCGTCGTCGGGAAGACGAACACCCCGGAGTTCGGCGCCGGCGGCAACACCTTCAACGCCGTCTTCGGCGCGACGCGGAACCCGTGGAACCCCGCGCTGACCTGCGGCGGCTCCAGCGGCGGGGCGGCTGTGGCGCTGGCCACCGGCATGGGCCCCCTCGCGCAGGGCTCCGATCTCGGCGGCTCGCTCCGGATCCCCGCGGCCTTCTGCGGCGTCGTCGGCTTCCGCACCACCCCGGGCCTCATCCCGAAATACCCGGTGGAGCTGGCATGGGACTCGCTCTCCGTCACCGGCCCCATGGCCCGGACGGTGGCCGACACCGCGCTCATGCTGTCGGTGATCGCCGGGCCGGACGACCGGGCGCCACTGTCCTATGACGTGGAGGCGCGCCGGTTCCTCCGGGCCGTGAAGGCGCCGTCGATCCGGGGCTGGCGCGTGGCCTGGACCCCCGATCTCGACGGGCTCGTCCCCGTCGATGCCGAGGTGGCGGCCGTGGCCGCGGGAGCGACGCGCCCCTTTCGTGCCCTCGGCGCCCGGGTCCAGGCCGCGTGCCCCGACTTCGGCGAGGTCAACGACATCGTGCTGGGCACCCGCGGACTCACCATGGTGGCGATGCACGCCGACAAGCTGCCCGAGTGGCGGGATGAGATGCAGAAGGGGCTCGTGTGGAACATCGAGCAGGGGCTCAAGCTCGCGCCCCGCGACATCGCCCGCGCGGAGAAGGCCAGGACGGCGCTCTGGTACCGGGTCAGGGCCTTCATGGAGACGCACGATCTGCTCATCCTGCCGACGGTGGCCGTGCCGCCGTTCCCCGTCGAGAAGCCCTACCCTACCGAGATCAACGGCAAGCCGCTCGACAACTACACCCAGTGGTTCTTCCTGACCTACGGCATCACGGTCACGGGGCTCCCGGTCATCTCGGTACCCTGCGGCTTCACGCGGTCGGGGCTTCCGGTCGGACTGCAGATCGTCGGGCGACGCCGCCAGGAAGCCATGGTGCTCCGGGCCGCGGCGGCCTTCGAGGCGGCCTGTCCCTGGGCGGACAGGATCCCGCCCGCGGTGCCCGCACTCGCCTGAGGCGCACCTCGTGCGCGCGGGGCGGCGGGCCCCTCACGCCCCGGCGACGGCCAGGAGCATCTCGGTGTAGGCCCGGGCCCCCGCGACGACGTTCTCGAGCGAGATGCGCTCGTCGTTGCCGTGGATGCGCCGGACCTCGCCGTCGTCCAGGACGAAGGGGCCGAAGCCGTAGCCGTGCAAGCCACAGCGCCGGAAGACCCAGTTGTCGGTGAAGCCCACGAGGATCTCCGGAACCACCACGACGCCCGGCGCCCGGCCGCGGAGCGCGTCGGCCAGGTGCTTGTAGAGCTCCGTGTCCGGCGGCGAGAGATTCGGCTGCTTGGGGGGCGAGGTGATCTCGACCTCCACCTCTCCGTCCGCCACGACCTGCCGCACCCAGTCCCGGATCTCCTCGGGGTCTTCGCCGGCGAGCATCCGGCAGTCGATCTCCGCCACGGCCTCGGGCGGGATGACGTTGCGCTTCTCGCTGCCCTTGAGCATGGTCACGGCGAACGTGGTACGGACCATGGCCGCGTGGTGCGGGCTCCCGTAGAAGCGGGCACGGAAGGCCGGGTCCTGGAGGAAACGATCGAGGTCGTCGAGACCCGACGCCTGGTCTCCGGGCAGGACGGAGCCGAGCCGCGCGAAGTACTCCCGGGTCTCGGGCAGGATGCGGGGGGGGCGCTCCGCGGCCAGCAGGCGCCCCAGCGCGCGGATGAGCCGGTGCGGCGCCGTGTCCGGCCACGGCATGGAGCCGTGCCCGGGAGCGCTCCGCGCGGTGAGCCTGAGCGGCAGCCCCGTCTTCTCCGAGATCACGATGCTGCCCAGCGGCGCCTTCGCGCCGGGCCGGGCGGCGATGAAGCCCAGCTCGGAGAGCGCGTACTCGGCGCCGGCGAGCCACTGGCGCCGCTCGTCGGCGACCCACTGCGCGCCGAAGCGGCTCCCCGCCTCCTCGTCGGCCGTGGCGAGCAGGATCAGGTCGCGCTTGAGGGGAACGCGCGCCCGCCGGAGGGCGAGCACCGCCGCCAGCTGGAGAACGCCGGTGGACTTCATGTCCAGCGCGCCGCGGCCGTACAGGTAGCCGTCCTGGATCACGCCGCCGAAGGGATCCACGGTCCAGTAGCGGCGGGCCGCGTACACCACGTCGATGTGATGGTGGAGGACGATGCCGGGCAGCGACCCGTCGCCGCGAAGGCGCGCCACGAGGTTGCCGCGGCCCGGCGCGGACTCCACGATCTCGCATGTGAGGCCGTTGGCATCCAGCACCTGGGCGAGAAAGCGCGCGCCGTCGGTCTCCTTCCCCGGCGGGTTGGTCGTGTCCACCATCAGATAGCGCCGGAGGAGATCGACGGCCTCCTCGCCGAGGCTCTTCCAATCCATCATGAGGGGCTCCTGTCGGGGCAGAGATCCCGGCGGGGGACTGTCCACACGGGCCCGCGGCGTCCGGGCGATGCCGACGCCGAACCGCTCACTGCCGTGGCTCAATCACCCAGCCGAGGTCTCCGGTCTCACCGGAGTGGTAGAGCCGCGGGAGCCGGTTCAGCTCGCCGCTGCACGACCGGAAGTTGACCACCGCGCCTCGCCAGCCCAGCGCCGCGACCTCCGCGAGCAGCCCGGCGGCGTAGTGGGACACGGACGAGCCCTCGAGGCCGTGAAGGATGAGGACGAAGGGGCCGCGACCGCCCACGAGCCTGTCGAGGTCGAGGAAGTCGCCGTCCGGCGTCTCCCCGCGCTCCCGCCGTAGCGCGGGACGGGGCGGGCGCCGCACCAGCGGCCCCCAGATGGTCTAGAGATGGCGCCCGCGGTACCACCAGGGCGGCCGGTACTCCGCCGCGTCAGCCACGCCGGCGGATCCGGCCGCGCTACTCCTGCCCCTGGAGGATCAGCTTCACGACCTCCGGCGCGATCTCCCGCGCGCGCTGGTCGAGCTGGGCCTCGGTGAGGTTGGCGATGGGATGGGGCATGGACAGGAAGCGATAATCCGGAACACCCCACGACCGGGCCATGGCGCGGCCCGTGCTCTCGAAGACGTCGGTCACGATGGCCGCCGCCGGGACGCCGACCTTCTCGAAGAGGATTCCGTCGAGCACACTGCCCGACGAGCAGGACCCTCAGTCGCCGATGCCGGCGACCACCACGTCCACGCCCCGCTTGGCCTCGTCGATGATCTCGTCGTGGGCGGGAACGCTCGAGTTGCGCTTGCGCCACATGCGCGCCTCGGCAGCGCCGTACTCGTGGACGAGGATATCGCCGATCTTCCGGAGCAGGCGGTCGGAGTTGAACTTGGTGTTCTCGACGAGCCCGATCCGCCGTCCCTTGAGGGACTCGGGGCGAGCGACGTAGGTGAGGGGCTGCAGCCGGGGTTCGACGGTCGGATCGAGGATCTCGAAGCCTGCCATCACGCCCTCCTGTCCTTGATGAGTGTGGTCACGGCCTCGGAAGCCTTGCGGCTGCCCCAGCCGGGGATGTAGGCGGAGAAGGCGCCGGCGCGGCCGCCGGCGGCCACCACCAGGATGTCCGCAGGACTCGCCACGAGGGGGCGGCGCGCCCGCTCGTCCCCGGCCTCAACGGGGCCCGCCAGGCGCTCGGTCCGCTTGAGATGCGCGACCGTGTTCTGGGTGTGCTCGAAGACGAAGGACCGGACGTCGGCCTTGGACCAGCCCTCGGCCGAGATGGTGCGCATGTGCTCGCCGGCCAGGACCAGCGCGTACTGCGACTGGCCCACCACGTTGCCGGAGATGCGCATGTCGTCGCAGCACGTGGTGAGCAAGCCCGCCGCGGTGCTCGAGAGCTGGTTGTAGAACTGGTGCGGCGCCTCCGCCGCCATGACCGTCACCGTGCTCTGCTCCGCCCTGAAGCCGCGCTCGACGTGCAGCGGCGTCCAGGGGCTATCCAGCTCGTTCTCGGCGATGACGTAGCTGAGCTTGCCCGGGTGGCCGAGGGTGCCGCGATCGAGCGTGCCCGGACGCGAGCCGATGACGTTGCGCATGACGAGGCGCACCGCGCGGCCGACCGTGGCGTTGGCACGCCAGCCGGGACCGAAGAGGTTGTCGCCGCAGTTGAAGTCCAGCTCCCGCGCGATGGGGCCGTTGACGATCATGAGCACCGCGGCGCCGGCCGTGGAGGTACCCGGGCCGTGGTAGGCCCAGCGCGGATCGCCGATCCCCTCGATGGCCGCCACCACCACCGGCATGAAGGCGGGCCGGCAGCCGGCCATCACCGCGTTGATGGCCACCTTCTCGGCCGTCACCGCCACCTGGCGGTTCGTGATGAAGGCGAGCTCCTCCCCGGGCGCGAGCTCCGCCGCTTCCAGCATGTCGCGGACCGCGGCTTCGGTGGGCGGCACCACAGGGAGCCCGTCGGTCCAGCCCTTCTCGAAGCACAGCTCCATGGCCTGGGCGAGATCGGTGACGGCATGGCGGGTGGAGGTCAGCGAAGTCGTCATGGCCCGGATTATACCGCCAGGCGCAAGGGGGCTGCGGCTTCGGGTCAGCGGCGCTCCCGCTCTTGCTCGGCGCGCTCGGGCTCGCTGGCGGCGAGGTCGAGCCCGCAGCCGGCGGGCGCGGGAAGCGGGCCCTGCGAGGCCGCCAGGCCCACCGCGCGCTCCAGCGGGCGGCCGTCGATGTGGAGCTGAAGGATGTCGGGACGCGAGTAGTGGCCCCCGACGTCGCATCCGGCCTTGGCAGCCAGCACGGCCTCCAGCGAACCGTGCGCCGTGAGGATCGTCTCGCCCTTGGCGGGCCCGGCGATGATTTCGCCACGCGGATCGATGATGGCGCTGTCCCCCGTGTGATGGAAGGTGGCCAGCTCCCGGTAGCGCTCCGGGGTGTCGTCGGGGAGCCGCACGCCTCCCACCATCACGACATACGCCGCGGCCTGGGAGGCGAAGGCGCGCGACAGGAGCAGCTGGCGTGGCCACACCGACACCGGCGCGGGGGGCACGACGGAGGGCTCGCGCCCGGGCCAGGCCGCCACGTGGACCTGCGTCCCTTGCGCCATGAGCGCATAGCCGGGCAACACCATGTTGTGCTCCCAGCAGTTGAGCCCGCTGAGCCGGCCGTAGGGGCGGTCGTAGGTGCGCAGGCCCCGGGCGTCGCCCTCGCCCCAGATCGCGCGCTCGGCGTGGGTCGGCTTGAGCTTGCGATGCCGCCCGAGGATCGCGCCGTCGCGCCCGATGAAGAGCAGCGTGCAGTACACTGTCCCCCGCGTGCGCGGGTCCAGCTCGACGACGCCGATGACCACGTCGATGCCCGCCCGGCGCGCGGTGCCGCAGAGGCGGTCGGTGGTGGGGCTCGGGATCTCGACGGCATTGGCCAGGTACTCGGCAGCCGCCTTCCACCACAGCGGGCCCGGCGAGCTGAAGGCAAAGAAGGGGTAGCCGGGCAGCCAGGTCTCGCCGAAGGCCGCGAGCGTCGCGCCCCGGGCCGCCGCCTCTTCGATGAGACGGCAGGCCTTCTCGGTGGAGGCCTCGCGATCGAACGGGATGGGTGCCGCCTGCACGGCCGCCAGGGTAAACTCCTGGTAATGGGTCATCGCTCATCCTCCGGGATGCGGCCCTGCGCGCAGGGCCGGCTGGACCTCGGCCCACGCTAGCAGCGCGCGGCCGTGGGCGCAAGCCGCGGGCCCGACCAGTCCGGATCTCGACGCTCGAGTGGCCGGCAGCCATCCCGGCGCGCGGGGGGGCACCGATGCTGAGGCGATCGAGTCACGGGGAGGCGCCATGGGCAGCAACGCGGTGACAGGGACGCCCCGGGCGTCGGGGCGAGAGCCGGAAGGCAACGTCGACGCCCGGCGGGCGCCCTGATGTCACTCGTCGCGTACTTTTCCATGGAGTACGGCCTGCATGAGGAGTTCGCCTCCTACGCGGGCGGCCTCGGCGTGATGGCGGGCGACTTCGTCAAGTCCGCTGGAGATCTGGGGCTACCGGTGGTGGGGATCGGCCTCAGGTGGGCGCAGGGCTACGTCACCCAGCGGATCGGGCCCGACGGCGCCCCCGTGGATGAGTGGCACGAGCAGAGAACCGACTTCCTCGTGGACACGCGCGTGCGGATCCGCGTGCGTGTCGCGGCGCGGGAGGTCGAGTGCCGGGTCTGGCGCGTCAGCCGCTATGCCATCGCCCCGCTCTTCCTCCTCGAGCCCGTCAACGCGCGAGACCGCTGGATCACCCACAGGCTCTACGACACGCGGCCCGACTGCCGCATCGCCCAGGAGATGCTGCTCGGCATCGGCGGCGTGCGCGCGCTGGCGGCGCTCCACCTGCCCGTCGAGCTCTACCACTTCAACGAGGGGCATGCCGTCTTCGCCGGCCTCGAGCTCATCGCCTCGGCCATGGAAGCCGGGGCGGACTTCGACTCGGCCCGGCGCGCGGCCCGCGAGCGCATCGTCTTCACGACCCACACGCCCGTGCCCGCGGGCAACGAGACGCATGCCCTGGCCGACCTCGGGCGGCTGGGCGCGGGCTGCGAGCTCGTGGAGGGGGAGCTGCGCGAGATCGGCGGCGACCCGTTCAACATGACCGTGGCGGGGCTCAGGCTGGCGCGCCGGGCGAACGCCGTGGCTCAGCTCCACGGGCACACCGCCCGCGCCATGTGGGCCGACGTCGAGGATGCCGCCCCGATCATCGCCATCACCAACGGGGTACACGTGGGCAGCTGGCAGGACAAGCGCCTCCGGGCGGCACTCGCCAGCGACGAGGCCCTCCGCGCCGCGCGCCGCCTGCTGAAGGACGAGCTGCTGGCCGAGGTGGACCGCCGGACCGGCGTCCGCCTCGACCGCAACGCCCTCACGATCGGCTTCGCCCGCCGCGCCGCGACGTACAAGCGGCCGGACCTCGTGCTGCGCGATCCCGAGCGTCTGGCTCCGCTCCTCAAGGACCGGCGCCTGCAGCTGGTCTTCGCCGGCAAGGCGCACCCGGCCGATCAGGAGGGCAAGGCGGTGATCGGGCTCCTGGTCGAGACCATCCGCCAGTGGCCCGAGTCCATCGTCTTCCTCGACAACTACGACATGGGGCTGGGACGCCTCCTCACCCGCGGCTGTGACGTCTGGCTCAACACGCCGCGGCGGCCGATGGAGGCCAGCGGCACCTCCGGGATGAAGGCGGCCATGAACGGGGTGCTCAACTTCTCCGTGCTCGACGGCTGGTGGCCGGAAGGGTGCGAGCCCGGCGAGACGGGGTGGGCCATCGGCGACGGGGAGGAGAACGACGCCAGCCGGGACCTCTCCGACCTGCGCTCGCTCTTCGACACGCTCGAGGGCGAGGTGCTCCCGGCCTTCGCCGATCCGGCGCGCTGGACGCGGATGATGCGGGCGTCGATCCGCATGGCGACCGAGCGCTTCTCCTCCGACCGGATGGTCCAGGAGTACTTCGCCCGCCTCTACGCCCCCGGATAGCCCGGTGGCCGTGTCGGCCGAGGATCCTCACCGCGCCTTTCTCACCTCGGCCGGCCGGCAAGACCGGTCTCGCGCGTGAAGCAGGCGGCCACGAACCCCAGCGCCTGCACGGCGGCGCAGGCCAGGAAGGCCGCGGGGAAGCTGCCAGAGGCGTCCAGCACCACCCCCAGCAGGACGGGGACCACGAGCGCCCCGAGGAAGGTGAAGGTGTTCACGACGCCGGAGGCGGTGCCCACCAGCTCCGACGGGAACAGCTCGGTGATCATGACGAACGGGGTGACCATGCCACCCAGCACGAGCCCCGTGAGGACCGCCACCGCGACGGCCCCTCCGGCCCCCGAGCCGGGCACGACGAGCGCGAAGGCCAGGCACACGGGCACGCTCATCCCCTGGCTGAAGAGCCACACCGCCTTCCGCCGCCCGAGCCGATCCGAGATGAGGCCCGCCGCCGGCCACGAGATGATCGTTCCCGAGGTCATGAGCGCCGTCACCAGTCCGGCCGTCGAGCGGCTGAGTCCCTCGCTGCGCACGAGAAAGGCGGGCAGCCACGTCACGAGACTGAGGTAGGCGCCGTAGGAGAGGAGCACCGCCAGGTTGAAGGTCCACAGGGCCGGCATCCGGAGCACGGTCAGCAGGTCCCCCAGCGGACCGCCGCTGCCCGTCGCCGCGAGGGTGGGGCCATCGGGAGCGCGGCGCGAAGCGGCCTGCCCCGTGACGAGCGGCCCGGGGCGGATGACGAGGAAGATGGCCAGCAGCGTGACGAGCGCCGGGACGACCGTGAGGGCGTAGCCCAGGCGCCAGCCGAAGCGGTCGGCCAGGAGCGGGATCCCCAGCAGGGCCGCCGTGCCACCGATGCCGCCCCCCGCCGAGAAGATGCCGGTGACGCGCCCGCGCTCGCGCGGGGGGAACCACTCGTTCATCAGCCGGAGCCCCGGCAACCACACGGCCGCGGCGCCCAGTCCCACGAGGCAGCGGCCCACGAGGCCCTGGGCGTAGCTCGCGCTCGCGGCGAACACCCCGATGCCCAGCAGCAGCACCGTCAGGAAGGAGAGCATCACGCGCCGCGCCCCGAGGCGATCGGTCATGATGCCGATGGGCACCTGCACGGCCGTGTAGGTCCAGAAGTACGCCGTCATGATCGTCCCCGCGGCCGTGTACGTGATGCCGAGCTCCGCGATGAAGATGGGGATGAGCGGGGCGAAGCCCACGCGGTGGATATGGGTTTGCATGAAGGCGAGCGTGCAGACGCCGAGGACCACCCAGCGATGGCCGAGGCTCACGCGGTTGCCCGCCTGGTCGCAGGCATCCCGGGAGGGAGCAAGGCAATCAGCGCGGCGAGCGCGCAGACGGCGGCGGCAGCGAGGAAGGCGGCACCGAAGGCGCCCGGAAAGCCGAGGCGGCCCTCGAGGGCGCTGAACACCATAGCCGTCGCCTGGACACCGAGCACCGTGCCGAGGGTCCGGCTCATGAAGGCCAGTCCGCCGGCCACTCCCTGTCGCGCCGCCGGAAAGGCGGCCATGGCCTGGGAAAGATTGGGCACCTGGAAGAGACCGAGGCCGAGCCCCACGAGGAGCAGGCCGGCGGCGACCCATGCCGGCGCCGTCGCCTCGGAGCAGCGGCCGATGGCGAAGAGCCCCGCGGCCTCGGCCACGAGTCCCGCCAGGACCGGTCGGCGGCTGCCGATCCGGTCGGTGAGCCAGCCGGCCAGCGGCGCCACGGCCGCCGTCCCCAGGGGCGTGAGCATGAACAGGAGGCCGCCGACTCTCGGCGCGAGCCCGAGCACGCCCACGAGGTAGAACGGCGCCAGGAGCCAGACGGCGAACTGCGCCCAGTTCGCCAGCGCGGCCAGCGAGAGCGTGCGCAGCACGGGCCAGCGGAGCCACTCCCGCCTCGGGGGGAGCTGCCAGGCGCCGCCTCCGCGCGAGGGCCCGAGCCAGAGCGTCGCGGCCAGCGCGCTGCCGAACGCCAGCGGCGCGCGGAAGAGGAACGCGGCCCGCCAGCCAAAGGCGTCCACGAGAACGCCCCCGACCGCGGGCCCCACGGAGAAGCCCACCCCCATCCCCAGCGTCAGCCGCCCGAGCCCCCGGCCGTGACGCTCACGGGGCAGCGCCAGCGTCACCAGCGCCGGCGCCGTGCCGTACACGAGGCCGCCGCCCACTCCCTGCACCACGCGAGCAACGAGCAAGGCCCCGAACGACCCGACAGCCAGGTAGCCGAGGAAGGCGGCACCGGAGAGCCAGAGCCCGGCGCCGAAGACCCGCCCGGGACCGAGGCGATCGGCCAGGAGCCCCGCGCCGAGCGAGGTCAGCGCGTAGGTGAGGACGTAGCAGATGATGACCCAGCGCACCCCCGCCGGCCCCGTCCCGAAGGCGGCCGCCAGCGCGGGAAGGGTGATGTTGATGGAGGAGTCGAGGGAGACCACGAGGGCCCCGAGGGCGGCAAGGGAGACTGGCACCCGTCGAGTATAATGCGCCGGGAGGAGCACGGGCCATGCGCTTGAGGCATCAGGTCGCGCTCGTCACGGGAGCGGGGCGCGGGATCTGACAGGCCATCGCCCTGGCCCCCCACGGGATCCGCGTCAACGCCATCGGCCCGGGCACGGTGGTCACCGGCCTCACCCGTCATCTCCTCGGAAGGAAGGCCTGGCGGGAGGCCGTCTTCATGCGGACCCCGATGCAGCGCGTGGCCCAGCCGCGGGAGATCGCCGAGGTGGCCGTGTTCCTCGCCTCGGCGGCCTCCTCCCACATGACGGGCAGCACGGTGTACGTGGACGGCGGCCGGCTCGCGCTCAACGGGCTGATGCCGCGCCCGAAGCCGCGGTAGCCCGCAGGTGCCCTCCCTGGAGGGCTGGTTCCTCCTCGGCGTCGGAGCCATCGTGGCCTCGACGATCGGGGGCGTCGCCGGCTTCGGCGCCGGCGTCATCATGCTGCCCCTCATCGCCTGGACCATCGGCATCAAGGCCACGGTGCCGGTGCTCACGGTGGCCATGCTGCTCGGCAACGGCGCCCGCGTCTGGTTCAGCCGCGACGAGGTGGACGGGCGCGTCGTGGCCGCCTTCCTGCTGGGCGCGGTCCCGTCGGGGATCGGCGGGGCGCTGCTCTACACGCGGATGGAAGGCGAGTGGATCAGCCGCATCCTCGGCGGCTTCCTGCTCGTCGCCGTGCCGCTCCGCCGCTGGCTCGCGGGCCACGGCGCGCGCGTGAGGCTCGGCCACTTCCCGCTGATCGGCGGTGTCTTCGGCGGGCTCTCCTCGCTGGTGGGCGCCGTGGGGCCGATCATGAGCCCGTTCTTTCTCAACTACGGCCTCCGCAAGGGCGCCTACATCGCCACCGACGCCCTCTGCTCCGTCGGCATGTACATCGCCCGGGGCTTCGTCTTCCAGAAGTACGACCTCATGACCGGCCCCACCGTGGCGGCGGGACTCTACATCGGCGTCGTGATGATCGGCGGCGCCTGGGCGGGGCGCCGGATCCTCGAGCGGATGAGCGAGCACACGTTCCTGCGGCTGATCGAGGCATTGCTCGTCGTCTTCGGGCTGCAATTCCTGCTCTTCCCGTCCCGGTAGCGCGGCGCCCTCCCGCGACCGCCGCCAACCCCACTGCGGCCCACGGGGCCGAACCGAGGAGCCCGCCTCGCGTAATGGTGTGATCACACGGCGCGCGTAGCCAGGGGATGCAGGACGCCGATCGCCCAGCCCACATCCAGCCGCTCCCCCAGCCAGCCCGGACATGCCGTCCGCGCGTGGAGCCTCAGCCCCTGCGCCTTGTGCGTCGCTCGGAGAGCCTGCACCGGCTCGCCCGGCACCGCGGCCGGCGGCGGGACCTCGGACAGGGGCCGGCCGTCCGGCCTTCGGAAGTGCAGCGCGCCGTCGGACTCTCGATAAACCCGATAGCCCTCCTCGTGCACCGCCCGGTGGTGCCGGCGACAGAGGAGCGCCAGGTTCGAGAGCGTCGTCGGGCCCCCCTCCGCCCAGTGGCGCAGGTGATGCCCCTGGCCGAACGGCAGCCCGCAGCCCGGGAAGCGGCACCCCCGGTCCCGGTGCTCCAGCGCCCGCCGTAACGCCGGCGGAATTGTCCGCGTTCGCGCCCCGATCTCGACAAGCCGCCCGTCCTGGTCGTGCCGCATCACCACCCGGCTCGCCTCGCACGCCAGCCGCCGCGACGTTTCCGCGGAAACGTGTGAACCGTCCGCGAGGACGGACTGGCCAGCCTGCTCCGGGTCCGCCAGCACCGGGGCATCGACATGCACCACCACCTGGTACCGCTCTCCCGGGGCACCGGGATCGAGCCCATGGTGCAGCGCCGTCTCCGCCACCAGCGCCAGCGCATCTGCCCGCTGCTGGGCCACGGTCGGGGGCGCGACAGACGGGTCAGCCGGGCGAGGGGCCACCTCCGCGCCTCGAGCCCGCTGGTACAGCGTCTCGCGGCCGGCTTCCAGCGCCCGCAGGAGCAGCGCCCCCACCTCAGGCTCGAGCCTGCCCCGGACCACCACCATGCCGTCCTCGTCCTGGTGGACGTGAAGCGCCCGGCTCGCGTGCCGCCGCGCGCTCTCCCGCGCTTCCGCCTTCCGGTCCACCAGCCGCCAGCCCCGCACGATCCGCTCGACGTGAGCGGCCGTCCCCGCCCGCCCCACCGCCAGGAGCCGCGCTTCCGTCTCCGGCGTGGCCACGCGGGTCAGGGCCCGGACCTTCGAGTCGGCCGTCGACTGCACAGGAGTGCCACACCGGACCGCAAGCCTTCGAGGTCACCCATCCCTTCCATCCGCTACTCGGCAAGCAATTCCTGCTGATCTCGCGCTGGCGGAACTGGGGCGGAGACCGGGTGCTGTTCGAGGATGGAGGCCGCGTGCGTTCGCTGCCCACGGCGTGGACGAGCATCGCGAACCCAGACCCGTTCGTGGCCGTCTCAGCTGGCCGTTCCTTCTTCCGGATCCACGATCTCCTGGCGTTGGTAGACCTGATCGGGCGGCTGTCCCAGGCGCCTGGCCGTTGTAAAGGGGATTCTGCCGGCTCTGTAAGGGGGACTATGCCGGCGGCGCCGGCGGCCTCAGAGCCGAGGTCTGGGCATGAAGACCGGACATAAGTCGACACTGCGCCACAGCGTCGCCAATATCCCTTGGCCCCCTTAGACATATGTCACATAATTATACGTACACAATGCAAGTCGTCCGAATGGGAGACGGCATGGCGAAGGCGGCCCGGCAGGATGCGAAGGCCCGCGCGCTGGCGGAGCAGGGCGTGCTCAACCCTACCCCCGACCGCGTGACGGACGAGCGGTTCCGGACCACGGAGTTCTTCGATCCGCGCGACCTGGTGCAGGTGAAGTACGAGATGCTGCGCCGCGCGCGCGCCGGTGGCGCGACGGTGACGGCGGCGACGCAGGCCTTCGGCTTGTCGCGGCCGACGTACTACCAGGCCCAGCGGGCGCTGGCCACGGCGGGTCTGCCGGCGTTGGTCCCGAAGCGGCCAGGGCCCAAGGGCGCCCACAAGTTGACGGAGGAGGTGATGGCGTTCATCGAGGGGGTGCGCCAGAAGGATCCCGCCGTGACGGCCGCGGCGCTCAGCCAGCGCGTGCGGGCACGCTTCGGCTTGGCCGTCCATCCGCGGAGCATCGAGCGCGCCCGAGCGCGCCGGAAAAAAAACACCGGAGAACCCCGTGAACGCGTGGAGAGTCGACCCCGAGTGGACCGCGCGCTACGAGCGACTCCGAGCGCACGCCACCGGCGAAGTCCCCCTCGACTTCGTTCCTCTCGGCCTCGCCCTCCTGCGGCACCGGGGCGTGGCCGCGTGGATGACCGCGGAGGGCTCGCGCCATGACGTGGCATCCCGCGAGGGCGCCGGGCGCGCGCGCGACGATACGTCCCGCGACACGGACCATACGGACCGATCCGAGCTCGTCCGACTGCTCGCCAACGCTGCGTTACGCATCGCCACCCGAGGAGCGCCCGATGAATCCGGCCATCTCGAAGGTCACCGCCGACCATCTCCGACGGGATGCGTACCTCTACGTGCGCCAGTCCTCGCTGCACCAGTTGGTGGAGAACACCGAGAGCACGCAGCGGCAGTATGCGCTGCGCCACCGCGCGGTGGCGCTGGGCTGGGCGCTGGAGCAGGTTGTGGTGATCGACGAGGATCTGGGGCAGTCGGCTTCCGGAGCCATGCCCCGCACGGGCTTCCAACGTCTGGTCGCTGAGGTCGGGATCGGACGGGCGGGCATCGTGCTCGGCCTCGAGGTCTCCCGACTGGCCCGGAGCTCGACCGACTGGCACCGCTTGCTCGAGATCTGCGCCCTCACCGACACGCTCATCCTCGACGAGGACGGTTTGTACCATCCGGGGCACTTCAACGACCGGTTGCTCTTGGGGCTCAAGGGCACGATGAGCGAAGCGGAGCTCCATGTCCTCCACGCCCGGCTCCAGGGCGGCATCCTCAACAAGGCCCGCCGTGGGGAGCTGCGGCTGGCGTTGCCGGCAGGCTTGGTTCACGATGCCGCCGGCCGCGTCGTCCGCGACCCGGATGCGCGGGTGCGTGCGAGCGTGGAGCTGTTTTTCGAAACGTTTCGCCGGGTCGGGTCGGCCTCCGCGGTGGTCACGTACTTCCGGATCCACTCGCTGCACTTCCCGCGGCGGGTGCGCACGGGCAGCCGGCGGGGCGAGCTGGTCTTCCAGCCGCTCGTCCATTCCCGGGCGATTCGCATTCTCCACAGTCCGCGCTATGCCGGCGCCTTCGCCTACGGGCGCAGCCGGCTGCGCCGCAAGCCGGAGGGTGGGGTCCGGATCCAAACGCTGCCCCGCCGGGAGTGGCAGGTCCTGATCCCCGACGTCCACGAGGGCTACATCACATGGGCGGAGTACGAGGCCAATGTGCAGCGGCTCCACGAGAGCGCGCGGGCGTACGGCCAGGATCGGTGCTGGAGCCCGCCCCGCGAAGGACCGGCGCTCCTGCAGGGGCTTGCCGTGTGCGGGACCTGTGGCGAACGCATGACCACGCAGTATCACGTCCGCGACGACAGCACGCGAGTCCCGAGATACGTTTGCCAGCTCCCTCGGCTGCAGCGCGGCGAGCCGCTGTGCCAGAGCGTGGCGGGCCGGGACCTGGATCAGACGATCGGCGAGCTGCTCATCGAGACGATGACGCCGCTCAGCCTCGATCTGGCCTTGTCGGTCGGGGACGAGCTCCGCGCCCGGGCCGCGGAGGTGGACCGCCTGCGCCGCCACGAGATCGAGCACGCCCGATACGAGGCGGAACTCGCGGAGCGACGGTACCGGCGGGTCGATCCCGATCATCGCCTGGTCGCCGATACCCTTGAAGCTGACTGGAACGAAAAACTCCGGGCTCTCGCCGACGCCCACGCGCAGTACGCGCGACAGACGGCGGCGGACCAGAAGGAACTCGACGACGCACGGCGCCAGGAGATTCTCCGCCTCGCCACCGACGTGCCACGCCTGTGGCGCGATCCCCGGACGCCCGCCCGCGAGAAGAAGCGGATCGCCCAGCTCCTCATCGAGGACGTCACGTTGATCCGAGACCACCACATCACTGCTCACGTCCGGTTCAAAGGCGGCGCTACCCGGACGCTGACGCTGCCCCTCCCACGCTCCGCCGCCGATCTTCGGCGAACCGATGCGGAGATCGTCGAACGCGTCGATCAGCTCCTGAACCACCACACCGAAGCTGAGGTCCTCGAATTGCTCAACGCCGAGGGCCGCCGCACCGGGACGGGACTGCCCTTCACCCGAGCGCGCCTTCACGATCTCTGCATGCGCCACCACCTCAAGAGCCGCTACGATCGGCTTCGGGACCGGGGGTTCTGGACCTTGGGGGAGATGGCCAAGCACCTTGGCGTGGTGCCTACAACCATCCAACGGTGGTACGCCGCTGGTCTGCTCAAGGCCCACGCGTGCGGATCGCACCGCCGATCTCAGCGGCTCTATGAACCGCCGGGCCTGAATCCACCCAGGCCTCAGCAGGGCAAGAAGCTACTTCACACTCCAACCCAGCAATGAGGTGCAGTATGGAGCCCACGCCTTCGCGTACGAGAGCTCCCCGCGGGCGAGGGCCTGGCCCAGAAGCGGTAGCGTCCCCAGCGCGCGCGCCACTCGCACCCGCTCGCGGGCCGCTCCGAGATCGAGCCCCACCCGCCAGCTCAGCCAGGCGGCGCACGAGCGGAACCCGGTGTTCCAGCCGCCGCGTGCGTCAAACTCGCGGATCAGGTCGAGGAGGCGGGCGGTGGCCGCCTCCAGATGCGCCGACAGCTCGGCGATCTCTTCCCCCAGCCGGTCCAGCGCCGCAACACGCTGCGGGGTGGCGTGGAGCGCTTGCGCGTGGCTCTGCATGGTAAGTCCTCCTCCTCTTGAGGCGACTCTACACCCCGGTTTCGGAGCCAACTGGGGGCGTCCAGGACGAGCGATGGCGAGGGGAGCGATGATTTCCGCTCCCGCCGCTCGCGGTCGCCCGCCGCCGGACCCATGCGGGCCGCTGGGCCGGCATTTTCCGAGCGCGGCGGGCACGCGGTCATTCCTCGCGGACGAGGTTGTCAAGCGGAAAGTGCAGGCGGCGTCCCGCCGGCCCGGGCGACCATCGTCTTCCCCGCACCCGTGGCGAGCGTGAGCGCGAGTCGCATGAGCTCCGGGGAAGAGGGGGCGGACGCCGGTCAGCTCGTGGTGGCGGACACCAGGCGCCTGTGCCCCGCGCTGCTCTTGTGTTTCTCCGCCGTGGGCACGGGCGTCATGAAGCAGGGCGGTCCGACGCGCCTCGATGGTGTCCCCGGTGGGCTGTCCCTGCTCAGAATGTATGCGTTGACGAAGCGGGTGTCACGAGCCGTTCTCGCTCGCTTGACGGCCCCCTACGACCCGCCGCACTGCCCAATGTTCACGGGCTCCGGGTTTAATGTCCCGCGTCACCGGCCGTCCCCTTGCCGCACGGCAATTCCCCATGCGCGAGGCACCGAGACTTGCGCCAACGTCGCGCGCTGTCCACATAACGACCACGCTCACCTTCCCGGGCCGCTACAAGAGCTTGTTGTCGCGCGAAACCAGTCACGCGGCCCCGGTCAGGTGCGGCGCCTGGTCCAGCGAACTTCTTGGCATCGCTTACCTACACCTTCCATTCATCCAGGAGTTCCTCGAAAGACCTCACACGCTTATGGCTCTGCGCCCTCGGAAGAACGGCTATGATGCGGCTGGCTACGTTCGCATCCGGGTCTGCGATTTCAACAAGTCGCAGGGCCGAATTTGCATCCGCTGCCGCGCGGAAGAGCATCCGAATTGACGTGTCGGCAGGCGCCATGCTGAAGCCAATGAACACGATCCTCTCCGCAGCCGCGAGGGCTTGCAGCGCGAGTCCGTACAGCAATTGCGGTAGCCACATGGTTGAACTGCCGAGCGGTAGAGGACTTCCCGTTGGGTCGTGGAGGAACTGGGCGGAGAAGCTGTATTCTGCCTTGTACGTGCTGGGCGGGATCATGAACCGCTCGTAGTACCCTCCGGGTTCCCCTTCCACAACCACTCGTTTGAAGAAGTTGTCGGTAGCTTGGAAGAACGCTGGATGAACGTCGCGAATGCGGTTCCCTACACCAATGGGCTCCGGGACAGTGCGATAACCCTCGACGAAGCCGGAGGGACCATCTCCGGTGCCCTGGACGAACCGAAAGTGCCAGTTGCTGGAGCCGTGAAGCTTCGGCACCCTAAACGTTGAGGGGTGGTTGGGAGCATCCCCGGCAAAACGCAAATCACACCTCTCCGAGGTCGGTCGAAGTCCGTACCCCGTAAGGTACGACCAATCCGCTGGGCGCTCTCGGGTCAAGTGCTGTTCGACCAGGAGGTCGTAGTTGAACGTGATGACCGTGTCACCCTGTTCAAAGTGCCGTGCCAGGCGCGAAACGTTCGACGTGTCCTCTTCCTCCGACAACACCCCAAGTGTGTGGGCGATGGCGTCGAGTAACTCCATCTTGACGATCCGCAGGAAGTTCTCATGGAGGTGGGGGAAAGCCTCGCTGCCGTAAGAAGCCGAGTAGCACGCACGCATCCAATCTTGGTACGGACCGCGCAGCAACTGCGCGACATCGTCCCGGTAAGGCTCGGGGAAATACTCCTGAAAGAACTGGGTGCCCGAACCCCGGTCCCCGCTCGCTAGCATTAAGTGATCGGTAATACGGCTCTCAAACTCGATCGCTGCGTAAAGCTCTTCGACATTGGTCCGGTCCCAGTCGGCGTGAAGTCTGCCAGCGCTTGAAGTCATATCCCGAACGGGTGCGAACCGAGCTAGGTAGAGGGCCAAGGCCGGGAGGTGGGAATCCTCCCTTTCGCAAACGATCTCTCTGATCCGCTCGACGAGTTCGTTTGTACCAGGGAACCTTGTCCTGCCTCCGGACTTTGCCCCGATTGACGCGCCGGCACCTAAAACGAAGACCGTTGACACGCTCTATTCCTCCATCCCCACGAGTTGCAAGTCCACGGATTTCAACCAACAGACCAGCCCGCCGAACGAATAAGGTTCTATCCGTCGGGCGGCGCGGACAGGAGTCGTCGAGAGCAGCCTTCCCGGCGGGGAGAACAGGTTGGACCAAACCCCGCCGAGGGTCGCCCCATGGGGATTCTATCTCAGGGGAGGAGTGCGGGGAATGAGGGACGGGGGCGTGGTGGGGCACGTGGAGTGACCCCGCGCCTCCGCAGGACGACGTTGACCCCGGACGGGGAGTCGCGGTAGAACAGGGGCCATGACGACACCACCCAGCGCCGGACAGGTCGGAGAGATCGAGATCACGGTCACGGCGGACCGGACCGCGGATGCCATGGGCAACCGCGGCGTCCACGTCCTGGCCACCCCCTACGTCGTCGGCCTGCTGGAGGAGGCCGCGATTGCCGCCATCAAGGCGAGCACGCCGCCCGGTGGGGGGAGCGTCGGCACCACGATCGAGATGAAGCACCTGGCCGCCACGCCGGTGGGCATGAAGGTGCGCGCCAGGGCCACCGTGCTGGAGACGGACGGCAAGCGCGTCGTGTTCGCGGTCGAGGCCTTCGACGACAAGGAGAAGATCGCCGAGGGGCGGCACGAGCGCTTCATCGTGGGCGACATGGCGCGCTTCCTGGAGCGGGCGATGAAGAAAGGGAGTGCGAGATGAGGCGCGGCCGACGAGCCGAAGGCGAGGAGCGCGACGAGGCGAGGGCTGACATGGTCGGGAGGGCCTGATGCCCATCCAGATCGACCCGAGCGTCAAGGGCAAGGAGTACCCGCCCTTCGTGGTCACCGTGGAGCGCGGCAAGATCAAGGAGTTCGCCCGTGCCATCGGGGACCTCTCCCCCTTCTACCTGGATGACGCCGTGGGGCGGGCCTCGCAGTGGGGCGACATCATCGCGCCGCCCACCTTCCCGGTGACCTTCCGCGACGAGTCGCACGACACCGCCGCGCTCCTGAAGGAGCTGGGCACCGACATCTCGCGCGTGCTGCACGGGGAGCAGGAGTTCGAGCACTTCAAGCCGATCCGCCCGGGCGACACCTTCCTCTGCCGGACGAGGGTCCTGGACATCTACGAGAAGAGCGGCAAGTCCGGCCCCATGGCCTTCGTCGTGCGCGAGACGACCATCACCGACGGGGACAACGACATCGTGGCCACGATCCGGCATATCACGGTGATCCGGCTCTGATCATGAAATACGCCAAGGTCTACTTCGAGGACGTGGAGGTCGGCGCCGAGATGCCGCCGCTCGTCAAGGGACCGATCCAGCAGATCCAGCTCACCCGCTACGCCGGGGCCTCCGGAGACTTCAACCCGATCCACCAGGATCCCGCCTTCGCGCGGGCGGCCGGCATGGGCAATGTCTTCGCCCACGGCATGCTCTCCATGGGGTTCGTGGCCCAGTCGGTGACGGACTGGCTGGGCGTTGGCGCGGTGCAGAAGATCGGCGTGCGCTTCGCGGGGCTCGTGCGTCTGGGGGACCTGATCACGTGCCGCGGCAAGATCGTCGCCAAGCGCCCCGCCAAGGAGGCCGGCCGCGGCCAGGGCGTGGTGGATCTGGAGCTCCGGGCCGAGAACCAGCGGGGCGAGAAGGTGATCACCGGCAAGGCGACCGTCGCCCTCCTCTGCCGCGAGGAGTCCTAGCCCTCAGTCTCCCGCGCGGCGGGGCCAGGTCGCCACGTCGCGCCCTGACAGGAAATCGCGGAGCGCGGCCTGGGTGGACGGGAAAGCCAGCTCCTCCCAGGGGATCTCCTGCGGCGTCACCCACTCGAGCCTGTCGTTCTCGTGGCAGCACGTCAGGCTTCCGCCCGTGACTGCGGCCCCGTAGACGACGACCACGATGGGCGTGCCGGGATAGGAGTAGACGCCGACGAGCCCCCCGAGCGTCACGCTGAGCCCCGTCTCCTCGTGGGTCTCGCGCAGGGCGGCCGCCTCCACGGGCTCCCCCCACTCCACGTAGCCGCCGGGGAAGGTCCACTTGCCATGGGCCGGGCTGATGGCCCGGCGCGTGAGGAGGATGCGGCCATCCTCGGCGGGAATGGTCCCCGCCACCACCTTGTGGTTCAGGTAGAAGACGAAGTGGCACCGGGAGCAGACCATCTCGGGCTTCCCGTCGGGTGGCACGGGCTGGCGCAGCAGCGGTCCGCCGCACAGGGGGCAGAAGCGGATCGCCTCCGGGGTGAGCTGGCGATGCACGGCCATGACCCGGAAAGTTTACCACGCGCCCCGCCCGGCCCGGGCTCGGCCCATGCTAATATTCATCCCGCTTCATGCCGGCAGCCGGGGGGGCCCGATGCGGATCAACCGGGGGCGACTCGAAGAGAGCATGGAGGCGCTCGGCCGCGTCGGCGAGACGCCCGGGGGCGGGCTCACGCGCCTCGCGCTCTCCGACGAGGACCGGCGCGGGCGCGATCTCCTGGTGGGCTGGCTCGAGGGTGCGGGGCTCCGGGTGAGCGTCGATCGGATGGGCAACATCTTCGGCCTGCGCCCGGGCGCCGAGGCGCTCCCACCGGTGTTCATGGGCTCGCATGCCGACTCCGTCCCCACCGGGGGGAAGTACGACGGTCAGCTGGGCGTGCTCTGCGCCCTCGAGGCGATCCGCGCGCTCAACGACCACGGCATGCAGACCCGGCATCCGGTGGGCATGATCATCTTCACCAACGAGGAAGGCGCCCGCTTCCAGCCTGCCATGGTCGGTTCCGGGGTCATGGCCGGCAAGATCTCGCTGGAGGACGCCTACAACGCGTGCGACCGCGACGGCAAGCGGCTCGGGGAGGAGCTCGAGCGGATCGGCTATCTGGGGCCCGAGCCCTGCATCCCCCGCCCCATTCGCGCCTATCTCGAGCTGCACATCGAGCAGGGCCCCATCCTCGAGGAAGAGGGGGTGCCGGTGGGCGTCGTGGAGGGCATCGTGGCCATCTCCTGGTCCCGCCTCACGCTCCACGGCGTGCAGGACCACGCCGGCCCCACGCCCATGCGGATGCGGCGCGACGCCCTGGTCGCCGCTGCGGAGATCGTCCAGGGGGTGCGCGAGATCCCGCGACGCATCCAGGGGAACATCGTGGCCACGGTCGGGCGCCTCGACGTCATGCCCAATATCGCCAACGCCATCCCCGGACGGGTGGCCCTGTCCATCGACCTGCGTGATCCCGACGAGCACAACGTCACCCGCGCCCTGGGCATGCTGGATCGGCTCGTCAAGCAGGCGGCGCGGCGGGAGCACGTCACCTACCAGCTCGAGCACTACTGGCGCGTCCCGCGCACCGTGTTCGACGCGGAGGTGGTGGGCGCCGTGGAGCGGGCCGCCACGAGCCTCGGCTGCAGCCACCGACGCATCCTCTCCGGCGCCGGCCACGACGCCCAGTACATGGCGGCCATCGCCCCCACCGGGATGATCTTCGTGCCCTCGCGCGCCGGACGGAGCCACTGCGAGGAGGAGTTCACGCCGATGGACGAGGTGGAGCCCGGGGCCAACACGCTCCTGCTCGCCGCCGCCGAGCTGGCCGGCGCCGGCTGACCGTCGCCGCCGGGTGCGCCCCGCCCCGGCAGGCACGCGGTCCGGCCTACTGCAGCGGAGAGAAGGCGGTGGGGCGCCAGATCTTGTTCACGACCCGCTCCACGAGCGGCCCGGCGGCCTCGCTCGCCTTCTTCGCGGCCTGCCACTCCGGATCCCGCATGAACGCGCTCCACGCGCGCTGGCGGTGGGCGAGGTCGTCGTACGCGCAGATGTAGACCAGCTCGTTCGACTCGCCGATCACGGTCTCCCAGAAACCGACCACCGTGATCCCGTGCCTCTTGAAGAGGCCCATGGTCACCTCCGCGAAGCGGCGCTGGATGTCGGGCATCCGGCCCGGGACGACGTAGTAGGCGCGGTATTCGTAGATCATGTCGTTCTCCTCTTGCCAGGGTCGACAGCTGGCGAGCCGCCCAATGATACCGCAGGCGCCTTGCAACCGTTTCCCGGTCTCTGCTAGGCTCTGACGCGACCCCCACAGCCCGATGCCCACCCTGCCCCCCCAACGAGGAGGCCACGCGTGAAGGCCGCCGCAGCCGTCGCCGAGATCCTCAAGCGTGAGGGCGTCAGCTTCCTGATCGGCTATCCCGTCAACCCGATCATCGAAGCCGCCGCCGAGGCTGACATCCGCACGATCATCGTGCGCCAGGAGCGGACGGGGCTGCACATGGCCGATGCCGTGAGCCGCGTGACCTCGGGCCGGCGCATCGGCGTCTTCGCCATGCAGCACGGCCCGGGCGTGGAGAACTCGTTCGGTGGCGTCGCCCAGGCCTATGGCGACTCGGTGCCCATCGTGGTGCTGCCGGGGGGCCACCCGCGCCGGCTCACCAACATCCCGCCGAACTTCAACGCGTTCCTCAACTTCCAGCACGTCACCAAGTGGTGCGAGCAGGTGGTGGTGGCCGAGGCCGTCCCGGACGCCCTGCGTCGGGCCTTCACCCAGGTGAGGAACGGCCGGCCCCGCCCGGTGCTGGTGGAGTTCCCCATCGACCTCCTCCGCGAGGAGGTGGCCGAGCCCGTGGACTACCGGCCGGCGCCGCGCCTGCGGACGGCGCCCGATCCGCGTGATGTCGCCGAGGCGGCGCGAGTGCTCGTGGCGGCGCAGCGGCCGGTCCTCTACGCGGGCCAGGGGGTGCACTACGCCGAGGCCTGGGCGGCGCTGCGCGAGCTGGCCGAGCTGCTCGAGGCGCCGGTGACGACGAGCCTCGAGGGCAAGAGCGCCTTCCCCGAGAGCCACGCGCTGTCGCTGGGCTCGGGCGGGCGCTCGCTCCCCGAGCCCGTGCACGTCTTCCTGCAGCAGGCCGACCTGATCTTCGGCGTGGGCTGTTCCTTCTCCACGACCAACTACGGCGTGACGATGCCCCCGGGCAAGGTCATCGTCCACGCAACGCTGGACCCCGCCGACCTCAACAAGGACCTGCGCGCCGACCACGCGCTCATCGGGGACGCGCGACTCGTCCTCGAAGCCCTGGTGGCCGAGGTGCGCGAGCGGCTCGGCGGCGCGCCGCGCGGTCGCGGCGCCGCCGTGGCGGCGGAGATCAAGGCGGTCAAGACCCGGTGGCTCGACCGATGGATGCCGCGGCTCACCGCGAGCGCCACGCCGCTCTCCCCCTACCGCGTCATCTGGGACCTGCTCCACACGGTGGATGTGGAGCGCACCATCATCACCCACGACGCGGGGAGCCCCCGCGACCAGATCTCGCCCTTCTGGGAGGCGACGGCGCCCCTCGGCTACATCGGCTGGGGCAAGACCACGCAGCTCGGCTACGGGCTCGGGCTGGCCATGGGCGCCAAGCTCGCCCGGCCGGAGGCGCTCTGCGTCAACGTCTGGGGGGACGCCGCCATCGGCTTCACCGGCATGGACTTCGAGACGGCGGTGCGGGAGCGCATTCCCATCCTCTCCGTGCTCCTCAACAACTTCTCCATGGCCATCGAGCTCAAGGTGATGAAGACGGCCACGGAGAAGTACCGGAGCACCGACATCAGCGGCAACTACGCCGACATGGCGCGCGCCTTCGGCGGCCACGGCGAGCGCGTCACCGAGCCGGGCGAGATCGTCCCCGCCCTCAGGCGCGCGATCCGCCGGACGCAGGAGGGCACCCCCGCGCTGGTGGAGTTCATCACGGAAAAGGCGGTGGACTTCTCCATCTTCCCCTGACGCTCTCAGTCCTCCGTGGGGGCCGTGTAGGCGCGCCAGGCGTGGAGCGTCCACGCCCCGAGCCCCGCCAGCAGCGCCAGCGCCAGCACTGCGTTGCCCGCCACGGGGAGGAAGCGGATCAGCGCGAGCGCGACCACGGCGCCTGCCAGCGAGGCAATGCGCCATCCGGCCGACAGCTCCGGCCCGCGACGGAGCAGGCGCGCCCCCAGATCGCCGAGGAAGAAGCCGAAGGTCAGGATGCCCAGCAGCAGGGCCAGAGCCAGGAAGGCGACGAGCGCCAGGCCCAGCGGCAGCCCCACCACGCTGGTCAGCAGGAACGCCACCGCCAGCACCGTGCAGCCCAGCACGCCCACGCCCGCGCCCAGGCTCTTCCAGGGCTCGCGTCCCACGGTGCGCGCGGCCGACACCGTGAAGTCGGGGAAGAGCAGGAAGAGGCCCACGCCCGCAGCCAGCAGGTTCACGACGAAGACCACGCGCGTCACGGCGGCCAGCACCGTGGCCACCCGTCCCGCGCGGTCCAGGAACTCCGGCTGGCGGTGGAGCACGGCGCCCCGGATGCGGGCGCGCGGATCGATCCGCGCCTCCTGCCCGCTCCAGTAGGTGAGGCGGCCCTCGATCTGCGCCGTGGGCTCGATCTCGATGTCGCGGCCGGCCAGCAACACGTTCCCCCGGATCGCGCCCGAGATGCGGATGCGAGCCGCGGCCGCCCGCAGCTCGCCGCCCAGCCGCCCAGCGATGTCGAGGCGGCGGCCGGCCAGCCAGGCCGGCCCGCCGACCTGCGTCCCCGCGCTCACCCGCACCACCTCGCCGGCGACGATGAGGGCGTCCCGGATCACGGCGTCCACGGTCACCAGCCGGCCCGCCACCCGCACGTCGTCGCCCATCCGCCCGCGCAGGGCGACGGCACCACCCGCGGCGAAGAGGTCGCTCTGGACTCGCCCGTCCACGACCACGGCCCGGCCGGCGGCGAGGACATCCCCCCGCATCTCACCGCTCAGCTCCACGCGATCGCCCGCGAGGTAGAGATCCCCGTCGAAGACGCCCCTCTTGACGAGGCTCCAGCCGGCCTCCTGCGCCAGGAGCGGCTGGCTCGTCGCCAGGCAGAGCAGCGTGGCCAGGGCCAGGGGCCTCACGTGGCCTCGGGAAGGGGGAATGGTCAGGGCGCGCGGCGCCGGGAGGCGACCAGCCCGAGCCGCGCCACCACGGGCAGATGGTCCGAGGCGACCCGCGCGAGCCGGCTTCCGTGCACGTGGAAGCGCTCGCCCTGCAGCTGGCGGTCCCAGTAGATGCGGTCCAGCGCGAAGAGCGGCAGCGGGGACGGGTGGGTGCGCCGCGTGCGCGGTCCGTGCAGCTCCCGCCGGAGTGCCCGCCCCACGGCCCCGGGGAACCACTCGTTCAGGTCGCCCACCACCACCCGCGAGCCCGTCACCCCGTCTCGGAGGATATGGGCCCGGACAAGGAGGTCCACCTGCTCGGCGCGCTCCCTACGGCTCAGGCCGAAGTGGACGTTGAAGAGATGCAGAAGCTGCCCCGCCACCGAGACGTCCACGCGCAGGCCCCCGCGCGGCTCGCGCCGGTGGCGCGTCAGGTCGAAGGTGTGGGCCGACCGCACTGCGAAGCGCGTGAGGATGGCATTGCCGTACGGCCCCTCGGCCCGCTCCGTGGTGACGCCCATGTGGAAGTGCAGGCCCAGCCGCCCGGCCAGTGCCTCGGCCTGGGCCGCGTAGATCTCCTGCACCCCGACCAGGTCCGCCTCGATCTCCTCGAGCACGGCGGCGATCCGCATGAGGTCCACCCGGCGGTCGAGGCCGCGCGCCTTGTGGATGTTGTACGAGGCGATCGTGATGGGGTGCTTGACCGGGAATGACATCGGTCTGGGCTATGGCCTCGCAGATCCCGTGGCGGGCTCGCCGTAGGCGGCGAAGTGCGGGTAGAGCTGCACGGGGTGGGTCAGCGGCGGGGCCGGCAGCGCCACCGACGGGGGGTGGAAGATGAAGGCCTGCAGCTCCGCCGCGGATGGGCCCGCGTGAGCGCCGCGCTCGTCGAGGAAGGAGACGTCTCCGACAGCGGCCCCGATGCCGTACAGCACCAGGTCCCCCGCGCTCGGCATGTCCATCAACTCCCGCAGTCCCCTCACCACGACCTCCCGATCCTCTCGATCAGCGAACGGCTCTCCGCTGGAGGCCGCGTCGAGGACGCCCCGCTCGCCTCGATACCAGCATACAGGTCCCACGGCGGAGCGGGCAAGCACGAGGCCGATGCCCGGATGGCGCGACAGCGCTGCCGCCGCGCCCGGGTGCCGTCGCTCGATCTCCTCCGCGGCGAGGGGCTCGTCGGAGTCGGTGAAGTACACGAAGGCGTTGGGTCCGGCCGCCACCACGTGGACGCCGGAACGGCGGTCCGACCCGTCATGCAGGCGCACCCACCGGGCGAAGTCGCGCTCGAGGTACGCGAGGAAACGCTGCAGGAGGCCGTGGGAGCGCGCCCGCCGATAGGTGGCGAGCTGGGCTCGGAGCCGCGCCGGGTCCGGCGCGGGGCCGCGCCCCGCCGCCCCCCTGCGCTCCCCCAGGACGGCGAGCACGACCTCCCGGATCGAGGCGCCACCCGACACGCGCGTGAAGGGGCGCGTGGCCGCCTGCCCGTGATCCGACAGCACGCAGAGATCGTACCGCGACTCGGGGAGCCGCCGGCAGATGCGCGCGAGCTGGACGATGGAGCGGTCCACGCGGCGCAGGGCCCTGACCGCCAGCGGGTGTGCGGGCCCGAAGGCGTGAGCGAAGACGTCGTACTCGAGGTAGTTGACGTAGACGGCGGGGGCGCCACGGTAGAGATCGGCGGACGCCGCCAGCGTGAACAGCTCCCGGGCCCAGACGGAGAGCCCGATCTTGATGAGGAGCCAGCGGAGCGCCCGGGGCCCGCGCCCCACCGGGTCCGCCACCAGACGCAGGCCCGCGCGCGTCAGCTCCACCGCGGTGAGCGCACAGCACTTGAGCACGATCCAGCCGAGCAGCAGCGTGGAGAGCGGCACGCGGAGGATCGCGAGCCCTGCCCGCGTTGGGCGGAGGAGCTTCGCCATGGTCCACAGGCTGTCCTCGGCACCGCCCGTGAACATGCACCCGTAGCAGGCCCCGCCCTGCATGATCCCGCGGCGCCCGCGCGCGTGGCGCTCCTCCACCAGGTCCGCGACGCTCGGGCGCGGGAAGTACACGTCCTGGCGCTCCCGCCTGTCGTACCAGTGGAAGCCCGGGATGTCCGGGCGCACGCCGTACATGAGCGCAGCCTGGAAGGCGGGGGTGGACGAGGGCAGTCCCACGGAGAGCGGCCGCATCCTGAGCCGCCCCGCGGCCACGAGCCGCGCGAGCCCGGGCATCCCGCGCTCCGCCATGGCATGGTCGAGCACCGCGCGCGAGAGGCCGTCGATCTGGACGATGAGGAAGCGGCGGGGGCGCCCGTCGGGCGAGTGGCGCAGCCGGGCCCACCGGGCGAGCCGGTCCATCGCCCCCTGCGCGCTCAGGATCACGGCGTCGAGAGCCATCGCCTTGCAATCTTAGCGCGGCTTCTGCTAGGCTGACGCCACTGATCCCCCAGTCCCTCCGGCGAGGTCTTTCGTGAGCCACGCTCTCCCCGCAGAGACGCATCCGATCGTCGCCATCGTCCGCCGCTTCGTCGAGGCGGAGGTGCTGCCCGTCGCCTCGGCGCTGGAGCATGCCGACGCCTATCCCCACGCCCTCGTGGCGCGCATGAAGGCGCTGGGGCTCTTCGGCGCCCTCATCCCCGAGGCCCACGGCGGCCTCGGGCTCAGCGTGAGCGCCTACGCTCGGATCATCGAGGAGCTCTGCCGCGGCTTCATGTCGCTGGCCGGCGTCATCAACAGCCACACCATGGCGGCGCTCATCGTGCTCCACCACGGCACCGACGAGCAGCGGCGGCGCTTCCTCCCGCGCTTCGCCCGCGGCGAGGCGCGGGGCGGCCTCTGCCTCACCGAGCCCCACGCGGGCTCCGACGTGCAGGCCATCCGCACCGTCGCGCGGCGCGCCGGCGACTGCTACCTCCTCACGGGGACCAAGATGTTCGTGACCAACGGCCGCGAGGGCAACACGTTCGCGCTGCTGGCCCGCACCGACACGGCCACGGACCCTCCGCACCGGGGCATGTCGTGCTTCATCGTCGAGAAGGGGCATCCGGGGCTGCAGGTGGTGAAGTCCATCGCCAAGCTGGGCTACAAGGGCGTGGACACGGCCGAGCTGTCCCTCGACGGCTTCGCCGTCCCGGCGGCCAACCTCGTCGGCGGAGTCGAGGGGCGCGGCTTCAAGCACGTCATGTCGGGGCTCGAGACCGGACGGATCAACATCGCCGCCCGCGCCGTGGGCGTCGCCCAGGCGGGGCTGGACGAGGCGCGCGACGCGCTCCGCGCGCGCCCGGAGGGCACGGAGGCCCTGCCCGCCTTGGCCGACATGGCCATCCGCGTGGAGGCCTCGCGCCTCCTCACCTACTGGGCCGCCGGCATGAAGGACCGGAACGAGCGCTGCGACCTGGAGGCCGGCATGGCCAAGCTCCATGCCTCCGAGGCGGCCCAGGAGGTCGCCGTCGGCGCCATGCGGGTGATGGGGCCCTCGAGCCAGCGCCTCGACGGGACCATCGAGCGCCTCTACCGGGACACGCCGCTCATGCTCATCGGCGAGGGCGCCAACGAGATCCAGCGCCTCCTCATCGCCCGCCAGCTCCTGGAGCGCTACGGCGAGCGGTTCGGGGCGCTGACCTCCCGCGAGGGCGAGCCCGACGAGCGCCGGGAGATCGTGCTCGCCGTCCGCCGCTTCGTCGAGAAGGACGTGGTCCCCGTGACCCAGGAACACGATCTGGCCGGCCGCTACCCCGCGGGGCTCGTCGAGCAGCTCGCCGAGCTGGGCGTCCTCGGCGCCGTGGTGCCGCCGGAGCACGGCGGGCTCGGCCTCGATCCCCTGACGGCGGTCATGATCATCGAGGAGGTGGCACGCGGCTGGGGGATGCTCGGCACCCTGCTGGCAGGCCACCTCGCCGCCACGTGGGCCGTCGCGCACCACGCCCGCCCGGAGGAGCACCGGCGGCTGCTCCCGCCCATGACGCGGGCCGACTTCCTCGGCGCGCCCGCCGTCGCCGGCCCGGTCGCGGCACGGCCGGCGGGGAGCGACTGGCGCCTCGCGGGCACGGTGCCCGCCGTCGAGAACGCCGCACGCGCGCGGCTCCTCGTGGTCTGCGCCGCCGTGGACGGGGCCGGGGCCGGCGCCTTTCTCGTGGACCGGGGGGCGCCGGGCGTCGCGCTCGGCGCCCCGCTCGAGACCCTCGGCATGCGGGGGCTGGGCGCCGCCGACATCCGCCTCGAGGAGGTGCTCGTGCCAGCTTCCCGGCGACTCGGCGCGGACGATCGGCAGTCGGCGGAGGCGGTGGCGGCGCTGGAGACGCTGGCACGGTTGGGAGGGGCCGCGACGGCGGTGGGCATCGCCCAGGCGGCCTTCGAGGCCGCCCTGCGCTACTCCCAGCAGCGCTCGACCTTCGGCAAACCCATCTGCCAGCACCAGGCGATCCAGCTCAAGCTCGCCGACATGGCCACGCGCACCACCGCCGCACGGCTCCTCACGTACCGGGCCGCCCGGCTCCTCGCCGGCGGCGCGGGCGCCGGCCTCGCCGCCGACATGGCGCGGCTCGAGGCCGCCGAGACGGCCTACCAGGTGAGCCTCGAGTCCATGCGCACCCACGGTGGCTACGGCTACACGAAGGAGTTCCCCGTGGAGCGCCACTATCGCGACGCCGCCGCGCTGCTGGCCGGGGACGCGAGCACGGGAGCCGCGCGCCGGTCCATCGGCGGCCGCCTCCTGCAGGAGGGAACGGCGTGAGCTACGGACGCTACTACGAGGAGTTCGAGGTGGGCCAGCACTTCCAGCACTGGCCGGGCCGGACCATCTCCGAAGCCGACTGCACGTGGTTCGCGCTCCTCACCATGAACCAGCACCCGCTGCACTCGGACGCCCACTACGCGGGCACCCACACCCAGCACAAGCAGCGCGTGGTGCTGGGCCCGCTCGTCTTCAGCGTGGTGATCGGCATGAGCGTGGCGGACATCTCGGGCCGGGCCATCGCCAATCTCGAAGTGGACCGGCTGCGCCACGAGCAGCCCACCTTCATCGGTGACACGCTCTACGCCCGGAGCACGGTGGTCGAGAAGCGCGAGGCGAGCCAGGGCGACCGTGGCATCGTCACCGTCGAGACCGTCGGGAGCAACCAGCGCGGCGACACCGTCTGCTCCTACGTGCGCAAGGTCCTCGTGCCGAAGCGGAACCACCCGACGCTGGGCGAGGGCCGGCTCCCCTACTGACATGGCGAGAGCGCCGCTCGACGGAGTCCGCATCCTGGCCGTCTCGCAATTCGGCGCCGGCCCCTTCGGGACCACCGTGCTGGCCGACCTCGGAGCCGAGGTGATCAAGATCGAGGACCCGGGGGTGGGCGGCGACGTCTCCCGCTATGTGCCCCCGTACACGGCCGACCGGGACTCGCTCTACTTCCAGTCCTTCAACCGGGGCAAGAAGTCGCTGACGCTCAACCTCCGGCACCCGGATGGCCAGGCCGTCCTCCACGACCTCGTGCGGGTGTCGGATGCCCTGTTCAACAACGTCCGGGGCGACCAGCCGAAGGCGCTGGGCCTCACCTACGCCCAGCTCAAGGACGTGAACCCGCGCATCGTCTGCTGCTCGCTGTCGGGCTTCGGGTCGACGGGGCCGCAGGCGGCGGAGCCGGCCTACGACTACCTGATCCAGGGGCAGGCCGGCTGGATGGCCATCACGGGCGAGCCCGACGGCCCGCCCGGCAAGTGCGGCGTCTCGGTCATCGACTTCTCGGGCGGCTACGCGGCCATGCTGGGGCTCATGGTGGCGCTGTACGACGCCCAGCGCTCGGGCGTGGGACGGGACGTGGACGTCTCGCTCCTCGACACCGCGGTGAGCATGCTCTCCTACTTCGCCGCCTGGACGCTCAACCGCGACTGGGAGCCGGCCCGCGTGCCGCAGTCGGGACACCAGACCCTGGTCCCGGCCCAGAACTTCCGGACGGCCGACGGCTGGATCGTCGTCTTCTGCGCCAAGGAGAAGTTCTGGCTGAGCCTCGTGAGGCTCCTGGGCCTGCCCGAGCTCGCCGGCGACCCGCGCTTCGCCTCCTTCCCGGACCGGCTTGCCCACAAGGCGGCGCTCCTGCCCATCCTCGAGCGGCGCTTCGCCACGAAGCCAACGGGCCAGTGGCTCGGGCTCCTGCGCGGACATGTCCCCTGTGCGCCCGTGAACAGCGTCCGCGAGGCGCTCCAGGACGAGCAGGTGCTCGCGCGGGAGATGATCCTCGAGATCGACCACCCCGTCTTCGGACGGATGCGCCAGGTGGCGAGCCCCATCAAGACCGCGGGGGCGATCACCGCCCCCGCGCCGGCCCCGCGGTTCGGTGAGCACACCGACACCCTGCTCCAGGACGTCCTCGGCTATGGGGCGGGGACCATCCAGAGCCTCAGAGCCAAGGGCGTGATCGCGTGACCGCAGACGGTCGCTCGCGCTCGACGGCGCGACTCGGGAGCCCCGTCGAGGCCCCCGAGTCCCGGGAGATCAGCCGGACCCGGACTGCCGTGGCGCCGCCCTGGATGACCATCCTGCACAACTGCGACTGCCACACCTTCGAGGACGTCGTGCGTCAGCTCATGAAGGCGATCGCCTGCTCGGAGGAGCGCGGCTGGGAGCTGGCGCGAGAGGTCGACAGTTCGGGCAAGGCTGTCGTGAAGGTCGGGCCTGAGGCCGAGTGCGTCCGGGTTGGCAACATCCTGGCCTCCATCGGCCTCGTCGTCACCGTCGTTCAATCCTGAGTATCGGGCCTGCTCAACGTAGCATCAGGGCCTGCGCAAGCCCTGCGCAGGGCGGCGCCCCACCCTCGACTCGTAGCTCTCATTGTTGTCGCCGGCAGGTTCCGAATTTTGGCGCTCGGGCGCCTTCTCGACCGGTCTCTCCGGTTCCGGGGCCGCGCAAGTCCGCGTCGCGGCGGCACCGTGACGGGTGGCACTGCAATTGCTGCCCCATCACCCCGTTGGTCAACTCGCCGGAGAGGAGCCAGGGATGAGCCGACTCGGCAGGATGTGGCGGGAGGGGTACGGAGCAGGCACAGGGGCGGAGCCGCCCTGGTATCGCCGCTCCGATCTCTGGCTGATGGCAGCGGCAGCCGTGGTCCCCTTCGGGTGGCTCCTTCCGCTCTGCCGGCTGGCGCTGGCGCGCGCGACCGTGCGCCGGCCCCCGCGCTTCTGACCGGGCGGGAGGCCGTGAGTCCCGGAGGCCACCTCGTCACCACCGCGCTCGCCTGCGGCGCGGTCCATGCCCTCACCGGCTCGGCCGCCCTGACCGCAGGGCTCGCGGCCGGGGGCTTCCTGATCGACGTGGACCACGTCGCGGACTATGTCCTCGTCGAGGGTCGCCGCGATCTCCGCCCCTCGGCCTTCCTCGAGTATTACCTGGGGGGCGAGGCCAGGCGCGTGGTCCTGGCGCTGCATTCCTATGAGCTGTTGGCGGTGCTGGCGCTTCTCGCGTGGGTCACCAACTCGGAGCTGGCCTGGGGCTATGTCCTCGGCATGCTGCTCCACTTGCCGCTGGACATCATGTTCAACGGCAAGCTCGTCTCGAGGAGCCTCGTGCCCTTCTACAGCCTCGCCTATCGCTGGCGCGCGGAGTTCCTCGCCCCGCGGCTGGTGGGCGGGCTTGCGATCGTACCGGGCTCGAACAGGTTCTGGGAAGCCTTCTTCCAGGGCGCGGTGGCGAGGGAGGCCGCCCGGGGGGCGACCGCGCCCGAGCCGCTCCCCTCGCTGCCGCGCAACAGGGCTACCCTGCCCCTCGAGGAGTCCCTCACGTAGGGCACGGCTCGGCTCGCCCCCCTCGCTCCGCTCGGGGTTCCCCCCCATCTTCGCTCGCCTCACCGTGAGGCACGCCTCGGCTCGCACTACATTACCGGCCCTATGAGCCAGGCGGCGAATTCTTCCTCGCCCACGCCTGACAGCTCGCTCTTCGTTCGCTTGCCTGAGGCCACGGCGATCATCTCCTCGAAGATCTGCCGCCCCACATCATGCAGCGGCGTGCCCTCGAGGATCACCCCGCAGTTGATGTCCATGTCCTCTTCCATGTGGCGGTACACGAGCGAGTTGGTCGCCAGCTTGATGGAGGGCACGGGCTTGCAGCCGAACACCGAGCCGCGCCCGGTGGTGAAGCAGATGAGGTTGCAGCCCCCCGCCACGAGCCCGGTGATCGAGACGGGATCGTGGCCCGGTGTGTCCATGAAGACGAAGCCACGGGTCGTGATGGGCTCGCCGTAGAGGAAAACATCCATCATGGGCATGGTCCCGCCCTTGCTGACGCCGCCCAGCGACTTCTCGAACACCGTCGTGAGCCCGCCCGACTTGTTGCCGGGGGTGGGGTTATTGTCCATGGCCTCGATGCCCCGGCAGTACCATTCCCACCACTTGTAGCGGTCGAGGAGCTTCTTGGCGACGGCCTCGCTGACGGCGCGCCGGATCAGGAGGTGCTCGGCGCCGTAGATCTCGGGCGTCTCGGCCAGCACTCCCGTGCCGCCGTACCGCACCAGCTCGTCCACGGCCCATCCCAGTGCCGGGTTGGCGGTGATGCCGGAGTTGCCGTCGGAGCCACCACAGTTGGTGGCGAGCACCAGCTCCGAGATGGGTTGCCTCGTCCGGCGCGCCTCGTTGGCCCGGGGCAGCAGCGCCCGGACGGCCGCCGCCGCCGCGTCCACGGTCTTGCGGATGCCGCCCGCCTCCTGGATGTTGACGATGAAGGGGCGGCGCTCGGGATGGCCCGGCACCGCCATGCGCTGCCTGTCCACCATGACCGCGGCCTGATTCACCTCGCAGCCGAGCCCCACCAGGATGTAGGCGGCCACGTTGGGATGCTTGGCGTGGCCGCCCAGCACCCGCTGCAGCGCCAGGTGATCCTCGCCGAAGAGCCCGGTGCCGCAGCCCGACTTGTGCGTGATGGCGATGACCCCGTCGATGTTCGGGTAGTCGCGCCCCACGTCGCGGAAGCGGTCCTTCACGAACTGGCTCACGCTGGCCGAGCAGTTGACACCAGAGATGATGGCCACGTAGTTGCGCGTGCCGACCCGCCCGTCCTCCCGCCTGTAGCCGTCGAAGTGGCGGATCTGCCCGGGCGGGTAGTGCTCGACGGGCCTGACGTCCACCCCCACCGCGTAGCGGTCGGCCGAGAGCTCCCCGATGCCGAGGTTGTGCGTATGGACGTGATCGCCCGGAACGATGCCGGCCGTGGCGAAGCCGATGATCTGGCCGTAGCGGCGCACCTCCTCACCCGCGCGGCGGGCGCGGCGCGCCACCTTGTGCCCCGGGCGGATATCCTGGCGGACCTCGAGGCGCCCGTCCGCATCCTCCAGGATCGTGCCCGCCCGGATCTCCTTCTTCGCGATGGCCACGTCGTCCTCGGGCCTGAGAACGATGGCCACATCCGTGATCCCGCAAGTCGCCATGAGTGCCTCCCGCGTCCGTGGATTTCGGCCGAGTCTATCCCCGCCCTCGCCCGCTGACAAGGCGGGGCCCCCGGTCGCTGCGCTCCCGGCGCGGGCGCCGTGTGCTATCCTCGGCGCGGAGTCTGCTCCATGCCGCCGCGCGCGCTCGCCGCCTGCCTCCTCGCCGCGGCTCTCGCCTGGACGAACCCCGCCCGGGCCGAGACGCCCGATCTCCGCTGCGGCCAGGAACCGGGCAACCGCTTCTCCTGGGTCGAGTGGGCCTTCTGCGACCTCGAGGCCCATGGCCCCGAGAAGGCGCGGGGCATCGTCATCTGGAACCACGGCATCTCGGGGACCACCGAGGCGTACCGGGCCCCCGCGGCGCTGGCGCTGCGTCTCCTGCACGGCCGCGGCTGGGACGCGATCAGGATCAACCGCCACAACCTGGGCGAGGCGGGGGACGAGGCTGGGCGCGCGCGGTCGCTTGACCGCGCGGTGGAGCGCACGGCCGGGGAGATCCGCGCACAGCGCGCGCGCGGCTACCGCCGCGTCGCCCTCGCTACATCACCCTCGAGAGCGCCGCGGCGCAGCGCGAGCTGTTCGCGGCCGTCGCCATGGCCCCCGGCATCACCACGACGGGCGCTGGCGCGGACCGGATCGACCCGAGCATCACCGACCGGCTCCTCCAGGCGAGCCGGGCGGAGCGGGTGGCCGTGGTCTTCCCGCAGGGCGACGCGCTCTTCGGTCACCTGATCCGCGGCCGCGGCGCGCTCAGGGCCCTCGACAGACGAGCGGGCCCGTACCTCGTGATCGACGAGACGGCGCCCGGCATCGCCGGGCATGGCGGCGCGACGGGCGGCCGCTTCGCGCTGCGCTACGGCCTCTGCCTGGCCGAGTTCCTGTCCGCCGAGTCCTTGCCCCCGGGCCGCTTCTCCTGCCCCGACGGGCAGGAGTGGGCGGCGGCGCGCGAGCTGCTGCTGCGGCCGTGGCCCGCAGGGGCGCGGCTCCTGCGCGATGGCAGCCAGCTCCCCCCCGATGTCACCGCCCTGGCCGGCCTCTGGTACGGCCTCATGGGCGAGTCGGTGATCGTCGTCGGCCTCCTCGAGCCCCGCGGCGCGAGCGCGCGCGTCCTGTACCGCGCCGCCACACCGCGCGTGAGCGGCAGGGCCTATGCGGGGCGGGTCGAGGGGGGAGAGCTCCGCGCCCGGCTGGGCTCGGCCCCCGCGGCCAGCATCGCCGTCAGGCCCGCTGCCGACGGCGCCGGCGCCGAGCTCGTCTGGACCTCGGCCGACGGGGGGCGCACACTCCACGCGACCCTCACCCGCGCGGGGCCGGTGGAGTAGCGGCGCGCCGGCCGGCGGAGCGGCGGGGCGCGGCGGCCGTCGGCTGCCGTGATACCATGCCCTGCGGTCGGCACTCCGCAGGCCCCGGCTGCCCCGGCTCCGGCCTGCCGCCACTTCCGCCCCGGAGGAGAGGAACGCCATGCCCGTCCAGCACGTCGGCCGCCCGCTCAAGCGGCTCGAGGACCCGAGGCTCATTACCGGCCGCGACCCCTATGTCAATGATGTGCGGCTGGATGGCGCACTCTCCGTGGCCTTCGTCCGGAGCCCCCACGCGCATGCGCTGATCCGGAGCATCGACACGCGGGCCGCCCGCGCGCTGCCCGGCGTGGCGGCGGTGCTCACGGGAGCGGACGTCAACCCCGAGATCGGCGTCATCCACACGCCGCTGCCGCCCGAGACCTTCGACTTCCTGAGCCGGCAGGGCCACACGGTGCTGGCCGAGGGGCGCGTCCGCTATGTCGGCGAGCCCGTGGCCGTGGTGGCCGCAGAGAGCGCCGAGGCCGCGGCCGACGCGGCGGAGGCCGTGGTGGTCGACTACGAGCCGCTCCCCGCCGTGTGGGACTCCGAGCAGGCGCTCGAGCCCGGCGCCCCCCTGCTCTACCCCGAGACCGGCTCCAACATCGCCATGCGCTTCAAGCGGGAGCAGGGCGACGTGGACGGCGCCTTCGCGCGCGCCGCGGTGGTCATCGACGCGAGGATGGCGAGCCAGCGCGTCATCCCCTTCGCCATGGAGCCCCGGGCCTGCAGCGCCGTGTGGGATGAAGGGGCGAAGAAGCTCACCGTCTGGGGCGACACCCAGACCCCCCATCGCATGCGCGATCAGCTCGCCGAGCGGCTCCACCTCGAGCCCGCCCGGATCCACCTCATGACGGGGCGCGTGGGCGGCGGCTTCGGCGCCAAGGTCCCCGTCTACCAGGAGGACACCCTCGTGCCCCTGCTGGCACGACGCCTCCAGCGCCCGGTGCGGTGGAGCGCGGCGCGCCGCGAGGACGTCCTGGCGACGGGCCACGGCCGCGACATGCGCATCCAGCTGCGCCTGGCCGCCGATGCCAGCGGCCGCATCCTGGCGCTGGACGCGAGGATCACGGGCAACGTGGGCTCCTGTCTCTACCACGTGGGCGTGCTGCTCCCGCTGCTCTGTGGGCAGATGATCACCGGCTGCTACGATATCCAGACGGCGCGGATCGAGGTCGTCTGCCCCTTCACCAACACCATGGGCACGGTGCCGTATCGCGGCGCGGGGCGCCCCGAGGCGGCCTACTTCATCGAGCGCGCCATCCAGATGCTCGCCGGGCACCTCGGCCTCGACCCGGCCGAGGTGCGCCGGCGTAACTTCATCCCCGCCAGTCGCTTCCCCTACACCACCGTGCTCGGCAATGTCTACGACAGCGGCGACTACGCCCGCACGCTGGAGCACGCCCTCCGGACGGCGGGCTACGAGCGGCTCCGCCACGAGCAGGAGGCCGCGCGCCGCCAGGGCCGGCTCGTCGGCATCGGCACCGCCTCCTACGTGGAGATCTGCGGCTTCGAGGACGAGGAGGTGTCCGACGTGGTCGTGGCCGACGACGGGCGCGTCACCGTGCTCACGGGCTCGGCCTCCCATGGCCAGGGGCACGAGACCGCCTTCGCCCAGCTCGTGGCCGACGAGCTCCAGATCCCCTATGACCTGGTGACCGTGATCCACGGCGACACCGAGAAGGTCAGGAACGGCGTCGGCACCTTCGGCAGCCGCTCGGCGGCGCGCGGCGGGCTTCATGCCCGGGCCAATGCGGTGAAGGTGCGCGAGCAGGCCAAGCGTGTCGCCGCCGACCTCCTCGAGGCCGCCGTCCCCGATCTGGTCCACGGCGACGGCCACTTCTCGGTGCGCGGCGCCCCTCACCGCGCGGTGACGTGGCAGCAGGTGGCCGCGGCCGCCAGGGGCACGCTCACCTCCTGCTCCGACATCAAGGGCAACGGCACGATCTTTCCCTTCGGCTCCCACGTGGCCGTGGTCGAGGTGGACCGGGAGACGGGCAAGGTCACGATCCTGCGCTACCTCTCGGTGGACGACGCCGGCTTCCTCATCAACCCGCTCCTCGTCCAGGGCCAGGTGCATGGAGGCCTCGCCCAGGGCATAGGCCAGGCGCTCTGGGAGGAGGCCGTCCACGACGACTCGGGCCAGCTCCTGACCGCGACGCTGATGGACTATGCGCTCCCCAAGAGCAACGACCTCCCCTCCTTCGAGAACGACCACACGCGCACCGACTCCCCGCTCACCGATCTCGGCGTCAAGGGCATCGGCGAGGCCGCCACCATCGGTTCTACCCCCGCCATCGCCAACGCCGTGATGGACGCCCTGGCGCCGCTGGGCGTCACCCACGTGGACCTGCCCCTCACCCCGCAGAAGCTCTGGGCGGCCATCCAGGCGGCCGGCCCGCGGTAGAAGTCGGTGGGTCTCCCCGGCATCGCGTGATCGAGACGGGCGCGCCCGCCCGCCGGGACGGAAACGTCCCGGCCTCTCAGGGGCCGGGACATCGGCCTGATCGACGGGCGACTGCAGACGTGGGTCCGCTGAACCTCCAGACCTACGTCAGGCTCTGCCCATCGCTCCGTCCCCCGTCCCCCTCGACGTGGCGACCTCCGTGAGTGCAGCGGAGACGGCGGCGACGGTTGCCACAGCGGCCGTGCGCCGGCGCGCCAGCGATTCCACGACCCAGATCACGAGCAGGAGGTAACCGAGCCCGAGGGCGAAGCCGCCCGCCAGGTCCGAGACCCAGTGGGCCTCGAGGTGGAGCCGGCTCCAGGCCACCGCGAACAGCGTGGCCCCGGAGAGGCCCCCGCCGAGCCATCGCCAGCGCCACCGGGCCCCGGACGCGCACAGGAGATACGAGAGCAGGCCGAGGAGGACGACCAGGCTCAGCACGTGCCCACTGGGGAACCCCCACGGCTCGAGATTGGGGCGAGGCCGATGCACGGCCCACTTCGCGAAGAGCTGGAGCGCGCCGGTCCCGAGCATGACCACGGGAAGGCCGAGCGCCCAACGCGGCTGGACGCGCCAGAGGAGCAGCGAGCCCAGGAGGATGAGTGGGATCAGCCCGACCCCGTTCCCGAGCAGCGAGACCGCCGCCATCGGACCATCCAGCCACGAGTGCCGGAGAGGATGGACGAGGGCCCGGGTCGTGTGGTCGAGCGCGAACATCTGCTGCCTGAGGGCGATGGCGGCCAGGACCACGAAACCCAGGAGGGACGCCGTCGCGGCTCCCAGCAGGGCGACTCCCGTCGATGAGGCCTCTGGCTGCCGCGGCTCCACGACCCGTATTATCCCATAGCTGTCACCTGGCACACGCCTTGCTACCCTGGAAGGGCCGTGAGAGTCGTCCGGGGAGCGCTCCTGCTCGCCGGGACTTCCATCCTGGCGGTCCTCGTCACCCAGGTCGGCATCGCGGCCATCGGCGCCGCGCTGGCCCGCGTGGCCTGGTGGCAGCTCCTCCTCGTCTGCCTCCCCTACGCCCTCAGCACAGCGGTCGACACGCTCGGCTGGCGCTTCACGTTCACCGAGGCTCGCCCGCCCTTCTTCTGGCTACTCGCGGCCCGGGTCGCGGGCGAAGCCGTCAACGTCGTGTCGGCCCTCGCCTCGGTCGGCGGGGAGGCGGTCAAGGTCTGGCTGCTCCGGCCCCACGTCCCCTACGAGGCGAGCGTGCCGGCGGTGATCATCGCCAAGACGACGGTGACGATCGCCCAGGCGCTTCTCCTGCTGCTCGGGATTGCCGTCGCCTGGACGGTGGTGGGGATCGACTCTCAGGTCCTGGGCGCCATGATCTGGCTGCTCGCCGTGGAGGTCGTGGCCGTCGGGGGCTTCGTCCTGTCCCAGGTGTGCGGGCTCCTCGCCAGGAGCGGGCGGCTGCTCCGCTGGTCCGGCCTGATCGCGGACCCCTCCTCCGCCGAGCGGGTCGACGCCACGCTGCGGACCTTCTACCGGCGCCAGTGGCTCCCGCTCGTCCTGTCGGTCGGGTGCCACTTCGCCGGCTGGCTGATCGGCGTGCTGGAAGCCGCGGTCATCCTCCACGTGCTCCAGGTGCCGGTGTCCTTCGCCACCACGACCGTCATCGAGGCCCTCGGCTCCGGCGTGCGGTTCGCCACCTTCCTGGTGCCCGCCAGCCTCGGCGCGTACGAGGGCGCCAACGCGGCCGCCTTCGGGGCGCTGGGCCTCGGGGCGGGCACCGGAATCGCCTTCAGTCTCCTGCGGCGAACCCGACAGGCGGTCTGGATCGGCGTCGGCGCGCTCGTGATCGTCCTGGCGCGGACCGGCGCGGCCCGCCCTCGGGAGGGCCGGACGGCGCTGCCGCAGTGAGCGCCTCCAGGGACGCCCCCGGCAGCCCGGCGTCCGCCGCCATGAGCACGCTGAGCTCGGCCTCCGCCGCTTCCCGGCGCGCCTCCAGACGCTCGAGGCTCCCCGGGGGCACGAGCGTCGGGAGCACCCCCTCCAGGATGCGGATCTCCTCCGGGCTCCGGCCGTTGACGCTCACCCGCACGAGACGGCCGCGGTGGAGCCCCACCTCTTCCCAGCGGCCGGGGAGCCGGAACATCAACCTGAGCAGCCGAGCGAAGAGGCGCGCCGTGGTCATGCGCGGGATCACGCACACGTCCAGGAGGCCGTCGACGGGCGAGGCTGCAGGGGTCAGGCTCAGGAAGCCCCGGTAGGTCTCCACGTTCGCAACCGTGACGAGGGCGGCCTCGTCCGCCACGACGCGGCCGTCGACCTCGACGTGGATGGTGTCGAGAACACCGTCGGCAAACCACCGGGCCGCTGTGCGGTAATAGGCGAGCTGGCGCAGGTATCGCTGCCGGGGGTATCGACGGCCGCGTTCGACGGCGTGCTGGATCCTCGTGAGCGGGCCGTAACTCTCGTGACAGAGGGAGAGCCCGCTCCTGGCAACGCCCACATCAAGCCCCAGCAGCTCCCCCCGCTGGAGCAGGTCGACCACGGCCTCCGGATCCCGCGGGTGCTCGAACGCGCTCGCGAACAGGTTCCCGAACCCTGAAGGGACCGGAACGAAGGGAAGCGACAGCCGCACGGCAGCAGCGGCGGCGGCGCTGAACGTCGAGTCGCCGCCGACCGCGACGAGATGCGAGAAGGTGCGCTTGCACGTCCCGGCCCACCGGGCGAGGCTGCCCAGATCGCGGAAGATCTGGACGCGCGCAACGTATCCTCGGACCCGGAGCGCCTGCTGCACACGCCTTGCCGACGACAGGGCGAGGCCGCTGCCGGAACCCGGGGTCACGATGATCTGAATCATCGTCATTCGTCGCGGCGCTCGCCCTCGCCGGACCGGACGGGGTGGCGCTCGCCGCGCCGGCTGCCGGCCGGCGACCGTGCGCTCACCCACGGCGTCCACCCGCTGGCGGGTCGCCCTCGCCCGGCCTCGCTCGCCCTTACTTCCGTCGGAGGTCACGGACGTAGACGACCTCCGCGACGACGGAGTTCGCGGTGATCACGTCGGCGTAGATGACCGAGGCCGTGACCTCGGGCGCCCTGATCTCACCGTGGGCATCGCCGATCTTCACGCCTCGGGTGTGATGGATCGCGCCCCGGACCTCGTCCGCCTCGATCTTGTTGGCGTAGATGGTATGGGCGCGCACCTGGTGGGCCTTGATCTCCTCGGCCTGCAGGGTCGGGGGTGGTGTCAGCGCTCCCGGGGGCGCCACGGGCGGCGCGTACACCGAACCCGTCTCGATCCGGACGTGACTGGCCGATGTCAACCCCGCCGGAAGCGCGAACGCCACGACTCCAACGAGGGCAGCAACGAGGAATACCTTTGCGTGCGTCACGTTTACGTGCATCACATTCACCTCCGTGTTCGGGCCGTGCTCGCCCCGCCTGTCCGCGCACGGCCTCTGCTCGTGCGGGAGACCCGCTTCGCAGGGCGGATGTCCCGACGAGTCCTTCTATGGAGCATCCCCCGTGCCAGACGCAATCGCACGCACCAAGCGTCACCTCCTCGACGCTCTCTGGCCGCATCTGCCCCCTCTCGGTCGAACAGAGGCCGGACTGCTGGGGCCGGTGGGAAGAAAGTACGGGCGGCCAGGTAAAGATTACGAGCCGCACGATGATGAGAAGGACTCGTGGCACGGGTCGACGCGGGGCCTGTGGCTGCAGGCGGCCACAGCTCTATAGGTTCCCACATGAATCTCGGCGGGAACGTCGGCAGGGCGCCAAGCCACGTTCGAGCTGGCGGAACGCTGGCATGGCCGGACCGTCTCGGCTCCCCGCCTGGCATGTCGATTGCTCCTCGAGCAGGCAGAGGCTGACGCGATCGGCAGATTGCCGCGGCAGCGCGCGGTGAGCGCGGTGAGGAGGTGAGCGCATCATGAGCCCAAAGACACGAGTCAGCAGGCCGAGCGACACGTGTGAGAAGAGCGACACCTCGCCGAGTCCGTCGCTGGCCGGGAAGGGCGAGAAGATCAAGCAGGAGCTGGACGAGCTCCTGGACGAGATCGACGGAGTCCTCGAGAGCAATGCGGAGGAGTTCGTGTCGAGCTATGTCCAGCGCGGCGGCCAGTAGCAGCGTCCCGCCTTCGATCACTGGTGGGACGGGATACGCCATGACGGTACCAACCTGCGAGGCCGAGCCTGCCGTGGCAAGGGCGAGCCAGAGGGAGTAAGCTCAGCGCATTGTAGTCGCGTTGCCTCCGGCCCACGCGTCCAGGGAGGACCGCCCATGCGCGCACTCTCAACGTGGCCTCGCCAACGGTTCGCTGCCTCTTTGTGGTTCCCGGCCTTCCTCCTGCTGCTGCCAGCCAGTCCCGCCGGGGCCCAGATGATCGAGCTTCAGCCCATCGCCTCCGGCCTCACCCAGCCTCTGGGACTGGCCAACGCCGGGGACGGTTCAAATCGCCTCTTCATCGTGCTGCGGGGGGGGCGGATCCTCGTTCGGTCGGCGAGTGGCTCCATCAGCACGTTCCTCGACATCTCGACGCTCGTGTCATGCTGTACGGGCGAGCGGGGCCTGCTGGGTCTCGCCTTCCATCCGCAGTATCCGAGCAATGGATTCTTCTTCGTCAACTACACCAACACGAGTGGCAACACCGTCGTCGCCAGGTATCGGGTCTCGGCCGATCCCGATGTCGCGAACCCCGGGTCGGCGACACTCATCCTCACCGTGGGACAGCCCTTCGCCAACCATAATGGCGGGCATCTCGCCTTCGGGGCCGATGGCTTCCTCTACGTCGGGCTCGGGGACGGCGGGAGCGCGGGCGACCCGAACAACTTCGCGCAGGATCTCGGGTCGCTGCTGGGCAAGATGCTGCGCATCGACGTCGACGGCGGCACACCGTACGCGATCCCCCCTGACAACCCCTTCGTCGGGGTCCCGGGGGCCCGCCCGGAGATCTGGAGCTATGGCTTCCGCAACCCGTGGCGCTATTCGTTCGACCGGATGACCGGCGACCTCTTGATCGGTGACGTCGGCCAGGACGCGCGCGAAGAGATCGACTTCGAGGCGGCGGGCACCGGGGGTGGGCGCAACTACGGCTGGCGGCGCATGGAGGGCACGGCCTGCTTCAACCCCACCACCGGCTGCAACGACGGCACCCTCACCCTGCCCGTCATCGAGTACACGCATGCGGAGGGCTGTTCGGTGACCGGCGGCTACCGCTATCGCGGCACCGCCTTCCCCACGCTCTTCGCCAGGTACTTCTACGGCGATTTCTGCGCCGGCAAGATCTGGGCCGGCACGGAGGCCGGCGGAGGGGCGTGGACGACCCAGCTCCTGCTCGACACGGCTCTCAGCATCTCGAGCTTCGGAGAGGACGAGCAGGGCGAGATCTACGTGGTGCACATCGGCACCAGCGGAGCCAGCTTCACCGACGGTGCCGTCTTTCGCATCGCCGTGCCCGCGGCCAGCGGCGAGATCATCCTCGACAACCTGGCCGCGGGGCAGTCGGATGGCATGCGCACGTTCACCGGGACCTGGTGCACGTCTACCGTGGCCGGCCTCGGGCCCGACACGCTCTACGCCTGCGGAGGAAGCAGCGAGAGCTATCGCTGGCGCCCGACCATCCCCAGCGCTGGCACCTATCAGGTCTTTGCGCGATGGGGGGCCCATGCCAACCGCTCCACCAATGTCCCCTACCGGATCGTGCATGCCGGGGGCACGACCATGCGGGCGGTGAACCAGCGGATCAATGGCGGGATGTGGAATCTCCTGGGGACGTTCAGCTTCAACGCCGGATCGACGGGGTACGTCGAGGTGCTGGAAGCGACCGGAGGGGTCACGTCCGCGGATGCGGTCCGCTTCGTTCCCGGCGCGGGCGCCACCCCGATCGTCGTCGACAATCTTCCCGTGGGGCAACAGGATGCGGCGCGCACGTTCACCGGGACCTGGTGCACATCCGCCCTGGCCGGCTTCGGCGCCGATACCCTGTACGCGTGCGGTGGCGCCGGCGAGAGCTATCGCTGGCGGCCGACCGTACCGGCCACCGGCACCTACCGTGTCTTCGAGCAGCACGCCGCGCACTCGAACCGCGGCACCGCGGTGCCGTTCCGCATCAGTCACGCCGGCGGCCTGACGACGGTCAACGTGAACCAGCAGGTGAACGGCGGACAGTGGAACCTCCTGGGCCAGTTCATGTTCAACGCGGGCACCGCCGGCTACGTCGAGGTGCTGGAAGCACCCTCGGGGATCACGTCGGCCGACGCGATCCGGCTCGAAGCGGTGCCCTAGCGTGCCTGACCGCCTCACGTCCACTCCTTGCGCACCACGATGACGTTCTGCGGACACCGGCGCGGATCATCTATGTAGTCTGCGAACCGGAAGCGCTAGGCCCCCGCCGCGTCGGGGCTTGACTTCGCCAGGCCGGTGGTGTTGACTGAGCGCTCAGTATGACCGAACTGGTCGTCGCCTCCATCAAGGACGGGGAGCGCGTGCGGGAGCGCCGCGAGCGTCTCGTCAGCGCCGCCACGGACGTGTTCGTGCGCAAGGGCTACCACCTGGCCACGGTCCGCGACATCGGGCGCGAGGCCGGCTTCACGCAGGGCACGATCTACAACTACGTCCGCTCCAAGGCCGACATCCTCTACCTCGTCTGTGACGAGGTGGTCACCGCCTACCAGGCCGCGGTGCGCCGGGCCATCGACGGCATCGTCGATCCCGCGGCGCGGCTCCGCGCGGCGCTCCGGGCGATCGTCGAGGTCATGCTCGCGCGCCAGGAGCAGATCCTGCTCCTCTACCACGAGAGCCACTCCCTCGACCCCAAGGCCGTGCGCGCGCTGCTGGCCCGGGTCGAGGAGTTCATCCAGACCTTCGAGGAGATGCTCGCCGCCGTTCGGGGGCGCCGCGGATTCGCGGTCGAGCACCGGCGGCTCGCGGCGAACATCGTGACGTTCCTCCCCACCATGGTGGCCCTGCGCCGCTGGGACCTGACCCGGCGCGTTCCCCCCGCCGTCCTGGTCCCCGGGCTGACGGATTTCATGCTCCGGGGGCTCGGCGTCGTCGGGGAGGCCGCCCATGCGCCGCGTCCTCGTAGGCCGTCGGCTCGTCGCCACCCCCGGAGCACATCCCCACGACCTCGTCGTCGACAGGAGGGCAGCCAATGAAACGGGAAGGGTCGATCCCTCGACGGACATTCCTCAGGGCCGGTGCAGCCGGGGTGGCGACCCTGGCCGTGCCGACGATGCGCGCGCGGGCCTGGGCCCAGGGCTCGGAGCCGATCGTCATCGGCGTGCCGACCGCCATCACGGGCACCTGGGCAGCGCTGGGGGTGCAGGTCGTGCGGACCTGCAAGCTCGTCGCGAAAGAGGTGGAGCAGCGGGGCGGGATCCTCGGCCGCAAGGTCGAGTTTCTCTTCGAGGACACCCAGGGCAACCCGGCCAACTGCGTCCGCAAGGCGCAGGAGATGGTGGAACGGCACAAGGTGAACCTGTTCACGGGGATCATGGCCTCGTCCGAGGCGCTCGCGGTGAGCGCGAAGCTGGCGGAGTGGAACGCGTTCTTCCTCTCGAGCATCAACGGGGCCGGGGAGCTCACCGCCGAGAAGTACGTCCCGAACTTCTTCCGCGCCAACACCTCGGGCCCCATGGGCGCCCGGACCATCGCAGTCTATCTGAAGGACGCTCCCCAGAAGACCTTCTACGCGATCGGCCTCGACTACGCGTGGGGGCATTCGAGCGTGGCCGTCTTCGAGAAGGAGATCCAGCGGGCCGGCAAGGAGTTCGTGGGCAAGGTGTTCGCGCCCACCGGGACCAAGGATTACTCGACCTACATCACTCGGATCCGCCAGGCGAACCCCGACGGGCTCTACGTCGCCATCACGGGGGACGACGGCACGGCCTTCTACCAGCAGGCGGCCCAGTTCAAGCTCGGCGAGAAGATCCAGATGGTGACGGAGCTGGTCGACATGCTGAACCTCAAGCCGGCCGGCGAGGCCACGCTGGGGCTCATCGGGTCGAGCCGGTACACCTTCATGTACGAGACCCCGGAGAATCAGGCCTTCGTGAAGCGCTTCCAGGCCGAGTTCAAGGAAGCTCCCGACACCTTCGACGGGGAGCAGTACCAAGCCCTCCAGATCCTGTTCAAGGCCATCGAGAAGGCCCGGAGCACCGACACGGCCGCCCTTGTCAAGGCCATGGCAGGGCTCGAGGTGACGAGCGTCAAGGGCAAGGTCGTGATGCGCGAGTGCGACCATCAGGGGAGCCAGCAGGGCTTCGTCGTCAAGGCGGTGAAGCGCCAGGGCTTCGCCCATCCCGTCCCCGAGGTGGTGAAGACCTACCCGGCCGACATCGTCACGCCCCCCTGCCGGAAGTCGTCCTACAGCTAGGCGCCCGGCGCCGCGGCGGGGAGGGGCAGCCCTTCCCGCCGCGGCTCTCTCGCGACGATCCGATGAGCCTGACCGCCTTCCTCGTGACACAGGGTCTCAACGCGCTGGCCCTGTCCGCGCTCCTGTTCTTCATCTCCATCGGGCTCACGCTGATCTTCGGCATCATGCGCATCATCAACTTCGCCCACGGGGCGCTCTACATGCTGGGGGCGTACGTGGGCGTCTCGGTCGCCCTCTGGACGGGCCGGTACTGGCTGGCGCTCGCGCTGGCGCCGATCCTCGTGGCGGCGCTGGGGCTCGGCGTCGAGGCGCTCGTCCTCCGGCCCCTCTACCGGCGCGAGCACGGCGCCTTCCTCCTGGTGACGTTCGGCGTCGCTCTGGTGGTCGCGGAGGGGATCCGCCTCGGCTGGGGGCCCACGGCCCGACGGTTCGCGCTGCCGTCCGGCCTGGCCGGGTCGGTGACCCTCCTCGGCGAGGCGTTTCCCGTCTACCGGATCTTCCTCGCCTGCTTCGGGGTGGCGGTGGCCGTCGCGCTGTGGCAGTTCCTCGAGCGGACGCGGCTCGGGCTGGTCATCCGCGCCACCGCCCAGAACGCCGAGATGGTGCATGCCCTCGGGGTGGACGTCCGCTGGGTCCGCTCGGGGGTCTTCGCGCTCGGCTGCGGGCTGGCCGCGCTCGGCGGCGTCCTGGCCGTCCCGCTGGTCACCGCCTACCTCGGCCTGGGGGCGGGGGTGGTCGTGGATGCCTTCGTCATCGTGATCATCGGGGGCATGGGCAGCTTCGTGGGGTCGGTGATCGGCAGCCTCCTGGTCGGCTTCGTCCAGACCTTCGGGAACTTCTATCTCCCCGACCTGGCCCTGGCCGCGATGTACCTCGCGATGATCGCCGTGCTGGTCCTGCGCCCGCGCGGCCTCTTCGGGCAGGACGAGTAGTGCCGGCCCAATTCACTTCGCCATCGCTCGCTCACGCTCGCGCGACTCCCATCTCCGCTCGCCTGGCCTCCGGCTTCGGCTCGCCCAGCCATGTTCTCGGTCGGCGCGGGCACTCAACGTACACCTGCGTACGCCTCGCGCCCGCCGCTTCCGCTCGTCTCCCCAGGTCCGCTCGCCTCGCCTCCCGGCTGCGGCTCGCACAGCATTCCTCCGGCCTCGTCTGGCTCGTGACTTGGCCCGGCACGGTGCAGTAGCCGTGGGCTGGGCGGGCGCGGTCGTCATCGCAGGCCTCGCCGCGGCCCCCGCGGTACTGCCAGGGTTCCTGGTCACCTCGCTGACCGAGGTCCTGATCCTCGGCCTCTTCGCCATGAGCCTGGATCTCCTCGTGGGCTACACCGGCCTCGACTCCTTCGGGCACGCCGCCGTCTACGGGCTCGGGGCGTACACGGCCTCGCTCCTGCTCCTCAGGGCCGAGGTCTCGCTGCCCACGGCGGTGCTCGGCGGGGCGCTGCTGACGGCCGTGCTCGCCCTGCCCATGGGCTGGCTCTGCACCCGCACGACCGGCGTCTCCTTCGCCATGCTGACCCTGGCCTTCGCCCAGCTGCTCTACGCCGTGGCCTACAAGTGGCAGAGCGTCACCGGGGGCTCCGACGGGCTCGCGGGAGTCTCGCGGACGCCGGGGCCCTTCGGCCTCACCTGGTTCACGTCACGGCCGGGGTACTACTACTTCGTGGCCGGCTGCCTCGCCGGCGCCTACGTCCTGTGCCGCGCCTTCGTCGCCTCGCCGGTCGGCACCACGCTGCTCGCCATCCGCGAGAACGAGCGGAAGGCGAGCGCGCTGGGCTACAACCCGCGGGCCTACAAGATCGCGGTCTTCGTGATCGCGGCGTTCTTCGGCGGGCTCGCCGGGGCGCTCTACGCGCCCTTCGCCGGCTTCGCCTCGCCGGATCTCTTCTTCTGGATCCTCTCGGGCCAGGTCCTCGTGATGGTCATCGTCGGCGGGAGCGGATCGCTGCTGGGGCCCATCGCCGGCGCGGCGGTGTTCCTGCTCCTCGAGCACCATCTGAGCGGCCTGACTGACTCCTGGGCGCTCATCCTCGGCCTGATCTTCATCGTCTTCGTCGTCTTCGTGCCCGAGGGCCTGTGGGGCATCGTCCGCCGCCACGCGGCCACCCCCGCGGCGCTTCTGGAGGAGTCCGGTGCCGAACACCCCGTACCTTGAGTGCCGGGGCGTGAGTCGCCACTTCGGGGCGCTGGCGGCGGTCGCCGAGGTGTCGATGACCATCCAGCAGGGGGAGATCCGCGCGGTGATCGGCCCGAACGGCGCGGGCAAGACGACGCTCTTCAACGTGATCGCGGGGTCGCTCCGGCCCACCGCCGGGTCCGTCGTCTTCAAGGGCGAGCCGCTCACGGGGCTCCCGCCGCATGCCATCTGCGCCCGGGGCCTGTCGCGGACCTTCCAGCTCACCGCGCTCTTTCCCAGGCTCACCGTCCTCGAGAACGTCAGGCTCGCGGCCCAGGCGCGGGCCCGGGGGCGGTGGCGGGTGCTCGGCGGCGGGGCGATCAGGGGCGAGACGACCCGGGAGGCCGAGGGCTGGCTCGACCGCCTCCGCCTGGCGCATGTCGCCCGCGCCCCGGCGGGTCTCCTGTCCCACGGCGACCAGCGCCTGCTCGAGGTGGCCATGGCGCTGGCCCAGCGCCCCGAAGTCCTCCTGCTGGACGAGCCCACCCAGGGGCTCTCGGTGGAGGAGACCGCCCGCACGGTCGCGCTCCTGCACGAGCTGCTCACCGACGGCCGGCTCACGGTCCTCCTCGTCGAGCACGACATGGAGGTGGTCTTCTCGCTCGCCCACCGGATCACCGTGCTCCACCAGGGGCGCGTCATCGGCGACGGCACGCCGGCCGAGGTGAAGCGGACCCCGGCCGTCCAGACGGCCTATCTGGGGGGGCTCGACTGACATGCTCGGGGTCGACGACCTCCACGCCTACTACGGGGCGAGCCACGTGCTCCAGGGGGTGACGCTCCAGGTGGAGGCGGGCCGGGTTGCCGGCATCCTCGGCCGGAACGGCGTGGGCAAGACCACCACGCTTCGCGCGATCATGGGCCTCACCACGCCGCGGCGAGGGCGGGTCGCGCTGGACGCCGCCGACATCACCGGCTGGGCGCCGCACCGGGTGGCGCGGGCCGGCGTGGCCTATGTCCCCGAGGGTCGCCAGATCTTCCCGGCGCTCACGGCGCTCGAGAACATCCGGGTCGCCGAGCGGCGCCCGGCCTCGCGCTGGCCCGTGGAGCGGCTCCTGGAGCTCTTCCCCCTGCTCCGGCCGCGGCTGCGCCACCGGGGCCGGCAGCTGTCGGGCGGGGAGCAGCAGATGCTCGCCATCGCGCGCGCGCTGGTCACGGACCCCCGGGTGCTGCTCCTGGACGAGCCGTCCCAGGGCCTGGCGCCGCTGATCGTCCGGGAGCTCGCCACGGTCATCCGGCGTCTCGCCGCCGAGGGCGTCACGGTGCTCCTGGTCGAGCAGAACCTGAAGCTGGCCGAGCTCGTGGCCGATCACCTCTTCGTCATGGTCAAGGGGCGCGTCGTCTACGACGCGACCCCGGAGCGGTTCCACGCCGACGGCGCCGAGGTCCGCACGCGGTACCTCACGCTGTAGGAGGCTCGCATGCCTGTCTTCCAGACCCGTCTCACGCCCGACCTCGTCGCGCGCTACACGCGCTCGGGACACTGGGGGACCGAAACCTTCGCCCAGATCCTGGCCGCGCGCGCGGCGGCCCATCCCGAGCGGGAGGCCATCGTCGACCATCGCCACCGCGTCACGTACGGGGAGCTCGCCGCCCGGGTGGAGCGCACGGCGGCGGCCTTCCAGCAGCTCGGCGTCGGCCCCGGCGACACGGTGACGATCCAGCTGCCGAACTGGGCCGAGTTCGCCTACGTCTTCTTCGCGCTCGAGCGCGTGGGAGCGGTCGCCAACCAGATCGGCCCCGACTTCCGCGGCCGGGAGGTCGACTACATCCTGCGCTTCTCCGAGAGCCGCGCCTTCGTGTGCCCCGCGACGTTCAAGGACTTCGAGTACGTCCCGATGATCCGCGCGCTGCGCCCGGGCCTCCCCGCCCTCGAGACCGTGTGCGTGCTCGGCGGCCCGGACGCGGCGGACACGGTGTCCTTGGACGAGATGGTCTACGGCACACGCCCGCTGCCGCCGCTGGTTCCGAGGCCCATGGGGGCGGACGCGGTCATGCGCATGGCCTTCACCTCGGGGACGACCGGGAACCCGAAGGGCGTCACCCACAGCTTCAACACGACGCTGCCCACGTGCCGCATCCTCAATGCCGCCATGGAGGTGACCGAGAACGAGGTCTTTCTCGTCTACCTCCCGCTGGGCTTGAACTGGGGCTACCTCACCCTCCTCCAGGCTATCATGGCGGGCGCCCGGGCCGTGCTCCTGGACCGGTTCTCGGGCCGGGCGGCCCTCGAGCTGATCGAGCGGGAGCGCGTCACCTTCATCCCGAGCGCCCCGGCCTCGATCATCGCCATGCTGAACGATCCCGAGCTCGGGCGCTTCGACCTGCGCTCCCTCCGCGTCGTCATCACCGGCGGCGCCTCCTGCCCCGTCGAGACGATCCGGGCGTTCCGGGCGCGGCTGCCCGGGTATCTCATCGAGCTCTACGGCATGCTCGAGACCGGCTTCCACACCTTCACGCGCTTCACGGACGACCCCGAGGCGGTGGCGGGCACCATCGGCCGGCCGGCGCCCGGCATGGGCCTGCGCCTCATCGACGAGCACGGCCGCGACGTCCCGCCGGGGGCGGAGGGCGAGATCGCCGCCGAGGGGCCGTCGGTGCACCTCGGCTACCACAAGAACCCCGCCGCCAACGCCGAGCTGTTCACCGCGGACGGGTGGTTCCGGACGGGCGATCTGGGGCAGCTCGACGCGGCCGGCAACGTGACGATCGTGGGGCGGCTCAAGGAGATGATCAATCGCGGCGGCAAGAAGTTCTTCCCGCGCGAGATCGAGGAGATCCTCTACACGCATCCGAAGGTGCTCCACGCCGCGATCGTCGGGGTGCCCGATCCGCGGCTCGGGGAGCGGAACTGCCTGTGCGTGATCCCCCGGCCAGGCGCGAGCCTCCCGCTCGAGGAGGTCGTGGCGTTCCTCGCGGGGAGCGTCGCGACCTACAAGCTCCCGGAGGAGATCGAGGTGTTCGACGACTTCCCCTTCACCCCCACGGGCAAGATCCAGCGGCATGCGTTGACCCGCCAGGTGCTGGCCCGGCGCGGGGCGGAGGTGCCGCGGCCATGAGCACGGGCGCGCCGGCTGCGCGGGCCATCATCGATCTGCACTCGCACTGGGGCACCAGGCGCGGCTACCCGTTCCAGACCCCGGAGGAGCTCTCCCAGCAGGAGAAGGTGTTCCGGTCCAAGCCGAGCTATGTGACCGAGGCCGAGATGGCGGCGCATTTCCGCGAGATGAATGTCCGGACCGTCCTGGACCTCGGGGTGCGGAAGCCGGCGCCCATCGAGGAGGTCCGAGCGCTTCACGAGTACGCGTTCGAGGTCCAGCGCCAGTACCCCGACGTGATCCTCGGCAACTGGCTCCATGTCGACCCGCGGATGGGCCCCCCGGCGGTGGAGGAGTTCGAGCGCTGTCTCCGCGAGGGCAGCGGTTTCCTCGGGCTCGGCGTCCCTGGGGCCGGCTTCAACGTGCCCGCCAACGATGCGAGCTACGCGCCGCTCTACCGCCTCTGCATCGAGGCCCGGGTGCCGGCGCTCATCATGGTGGGCTATACCGGCCTCGGGGCCGGCCTGCCGGGCGGCGGCGGTGTCCGCCTAGAGAGCAGTCACCCGCGCTACCTGGATGACGTCGCCGCCAGCTACCCCGACCTGACGATCGTCGCCTCGCGCCCCGCCTGGCCCTGGCAAGCGGAGATGATCGCGATCCTCATCCACAAGACGAATGTGTGGTACGAGCTGCACGGCTGGTCCCCCCGCTACCTCGCCCCCGAGCTCAAGACCGAGATCGCGCGGCGGCTCCAGGACCGGGTCATGTTCGGCGCGGACTACCCCCTCCTGAACTACCGGCGGCTGGTCGCCGACTGGCAGGGCGAGGGCTACCCGGAGGAGGTGCTCGAGAAGGTCTTCCGGGAGAACGCCGAGCGGTTCCTGGCCGGCGTGAGGCGCTGAGGGTGGAGCTCCACCTCGCCGGGAAGGTGGCCATCGTCGGGGGCGCCAGCGAGGGCATCGGCTACGAGATCGCCCGGACCCTGGCGGCGGAGGGCGCGGGAGTCGTCATCACGGCGCGGCGCGAGCCCGCGCTGGTCTCCGCCGTCGACGCGATCCGGCAGGAGACCGGCGCCCAGGTTCACGCCGTCCAGGCCGATGTGCGGAAGGGGGAGGACAGTGTCCGCATCGTCGAGGAGGCGATCCGCCGCTTCGGGGGCGTGCAGATCCTCGTCAACAACGATGGGGCCCCGCCGATCGGGCTGCTGCGGGACTTCGACGACGCGGCCTGGGCGAACGCCGTCGAGCAGAACCTCATGAGCGTCGTCCGGATGGTGCGGCTGACGACGCCCCACATGGAGGCGGCCGGCGGGGGCGCGATCGTCAACATCACCGGGCTCTCCGCCATCGAGCCGATGGTCGGCTTCGGCCTGTCCGTGGCGACGTGGGCCGGGGTGATCGGGCTGGCGAAGACCCTCGCGCGGGAGCTCGCGCGGGACCGGATCACGATCAACACGATCTGCCCGGGGTTCATCAACACCACGCGCCTCGAGAAGGTCTTCCGGAAGCAGGCCGAGGGCGAGGGGCTCGCGTTCGAGGCGTTCATCCGGCGGCTGACCGAGGGAATCCCGCTGGGCCGCCTGGGCACTCCCGAGGACATCGCGGGGCTGGTCGCCCTCCTCGCCTCGCCCCGGGGCGCCTTCATCACCGGCGCGACCATCCAGGTCGACGGGGGATCCCGGCGGAGTCTGCTGTGATGGGGGCCGGGCCTCGGGACCCGGTAACGCGGGAGGGGAGCGTGAACTACTCCGAGTACCGGCATCTCACGTTCGAGCTACGGCCCAACGGCGTCTTGCTGACGACGATCAACCGCCCCGAGGTGCTCAACGCGACGAACGCGCGCCTGCACTGGGAGCTCTCACGGGTGTGGAGGACGGCGGACGAGGAGGAGGCGGTGCGCGTGGTCCTGATCACGGGGGCCGGGAAGGCCTTCTCCGCGGGCGGTGACCTGGGCATGGCCGAGGCCATGGCCGGCGACCCCGGCGCCATCGCCCGGGCCATGCGGGAAGCCTCCGATATCGTCTACAGCATGATTCATCTCGACAAGCCCGTCGTCTCCGCCATCAACGGCGTCGCCGTGGGGGCAGGGCTCGCGGTGGCGCTGCTCGCCGACATCAGCATCATCGCCGAGACGGCGCGCCTCACCGACGGCCACCTGCGCTTGGGTGTGGGGGCCGGGGACCACGCCGTGCTCCTCTGGCCGCTCCTCTGCGGCATGGCGAAGGCCAAGCACTACCTCCTCACCTCGGAGTTCCTGGACGGCAAGGAAGCCGAGCGCATCGGGCTCGTCAGCCGCTGTGTGCCCGCCGAGAGGCTGATGGAGACCGCCTGGCAGGTGGCCGATACCCTGGCCTCGGGCAGCCAGCCCGCCATCCGGGGGACCAAGCGCGCGCTCAACAACTGGCTGCGCCAGGCGGGCCCGCTGTTCGACCATTCCCTGGCGCTGGAGATGCTGAACTTCATGGGGCCGGACATCCGCGAGGGGATCAGGGCGATCAGGGAGAAGCGGCCGCCGGACTTCCCGTGAGACGGGGTCAGGTCTTGCATTACGACATCCCTCCCGGCATCGGCCATCGTGTTCCGCCGTGGGGGTGAGCGAGCCGCATCGAGGAGCGGACGCGGGCCGACGGACGCCTCCGGCAAGCGAGGCCCAGGGTGGGCGGTCAGCGCACTCCGGCCTGCCCCAGCTCCCGGGCGGTGGCGACGAAGGCCTCGACGTTGGCCGCCAGGGCGTCCAGGGGTGTGTCGCAGCCGGCGCAGAGCAGCAGGCCCGTGGGGCCGCAGTCGCGCGCCAGGTCACGCACATAGTGGTGAACGTCATCGGGGGTGCCGGCCGACAGGAGCGCGGGCGGAACATCCCCCATGAGGGCCATGCGGTCACCGAGGAGCTCCTTGGCCCGGCGGATGTCGGTCATGCCGTCGAGGTTGAGCACACACGAACGCGGCGGCAAGTCCCTGAGCCGCGCCAGGTCCCGCGTCCAGTCCTGGTCGAAGTGCAGGACAGAGACGATGCCCTCGCGCGCCAGCGTCGTGACCATCCCTTCGAGGTACGGGAAGACGAAGGCGTTCCAGAGGCGGGGCGACACCAGCGCGCTGGCCGAGCGCCAGCCGCCCACCCACACCGCCGGGATACCCGAGACGCGGGCGGCGGCGATCCCCTCGGCGATCAGGGCCGGCTGCATGACGTCCATGGCCGCTCTCACCGTCTCCGGCCGGCGGTGCAGGTCGAGGAAGAACTCCTGCATGGAGCGCGCCCCGCACAGGTACTCGAAGGGGATCGCCGTCGCCCCGCAGGAGAGCGGCACGAAGCCCGCCGCGCGGAAGCGGCGCAGCACGCCGGCGAGGTGCGCCTTCACCCAGGTGCGGTTCGCCTCGAGCTCGGCCGGGTCGATGACGCGGGGGAGATAGCCGCGCAGGAAGGCGGGCCACCCCTGAGCCACGATCGCCTCGTAGTCCTCGATCGTCATCACCTCGGCCTCGTCCACCTGCCAGAGGCTGTCCTCCGGCAGGTCGCGTCCCGGCACGGCGACGCGGGAGAGCCACATGCGGCTCAGCGCTGGTGTGATCCGTCCGGCCGGCGCCGCGTTGATCCCGTCCAGGTCCCCCAGCCGCTCCATGGCGGCGAGCGTCGCGTCCACCCGCGCCTCGGGGTCCGCGCAGAACCGGGCGATGGACATGCCGGTATAGCGCGGGGAGAAGGCCGTCCCCATGTAGATCACCGGCAGGCGGTCCACCGGCTCGAGGGCCATCGCCCGCCGGATGCGCTCCGCGCGCTCCCGGTACAGGCCCTGCGCGTCAGCGGGCGCCGGCATGGTCCATCCAGCCATCGCAGAGGTTCACCGCCGCCTGCGCCGTGGCTCCCCAGGCATCTGCCCCTGCGAGAGCCTGGACCCGCGCGTCCACGGGCCCCCCGCCGAGCATGATGCGGACGCGGGGGCGCAGCCCCGTGGCCTCCACGGCGTCCACCGTCTCCTTCATGGCGCCGAAGGAGGTGGTCAGGAGGGCCGACAGCCCCAGGACCGTGGCCCCGGTCTCCGCCAGCGCATCCACGAACCGCTGCGGCGGGACATTCACGCCGAGGTCGCGCACCTCGTAGCCGGCCGCCCGGAGCAGCAGCACCACGAGGTTCTTGCCGATATCGTGGAGGTCTCCCTTGACGGTCCCCATGACGACAGTGCCCCGCGTGGGCCACTGCCCATCCGAGAGCAGAGGCTCGGCCAGCCGCGTGACCCGGGCGAAGATGGCCGCCGCCATGATGAGGTCCGAGACGAAGTACTCGCCGCGCCCGAACCGCTCGCCAACGAGCGCCATGCCCGCGCGGCACGCTTCGATGACGGCGAGGGCGTCCGTCCCCGCAGCCAGTCGCTCGCGGGCGGTGGCCAGCGCCGTGGGCTCGTCCAGGTCGGCGACGGCGTTGATGAGCCTGTCAGACATGCGGGGCCTCCGGTGGGCGGGTCGGGTCCTGGCGGGTCGAACGGGCGTCCGGCTGTCCCGCCCTCCCCTCGCCGGGGCGACGCCGCTGGCGGGTGGCGAGCGCGCGCCCCCGCCGCGCGCGGGGCGACCGGGTCCCGCGCATGGACGGATAGCATGACGGCGGCAGGCGGGTCAAGGGGGCGGGCGAGCGCCCCGGCGTCAGGCCCGCGGCCACGTCAGCCGCGCAGGCGGTGGAGAGTGATGGCCGAGGCCACCGCCACGTTGAGCGAGTCGAGACCGGGGGCCATCGCGATGCGCACGCGGAGATCGGCCGCGGCGCGCACCCCGGGCGAGAGCCCGGGCCCCTCCGCGCCCAGCAGGAGGGCCATGCGGGACGGCATGGCTCCTGAACGCGCCACGTCCACGAGGTCCAGGGCGTCCTCGTCGGGCGTGAGCGCGACCAGGCTGTACCCGGCCGCGCGCAGACGCTCGAGCTCCGCCGGCCAGTCCGCGATCCTCGCCCACGGCAGGCAGAGGGCTGCCCCCGCCGAGACCCGGATGGCCTTGCGCGAGAGGGGATCGGCCGAGCCCGGGCTGAGGAGCACGGCCTGGACGCCGAGGCCCATGGCGTTGCGAAGGATCGCGCCCACGTTGTCGGGATCGGACACGCGCTCGAGGACGACCAGTCGCCGCGGACCCAGCGGCGCCACGAGCGGCTCGACGCGGGTAAGGACGCCCCGCTCGCCGAGGGCGATGCAGCCGCGGTGGAACTTGTACCCGACGATGGCGCGGAGCACGCCGGCGCCGGCCACGTAGACGAGCGGCGCCTCCGGGCCCCGGGCGAAGAGGTCTCGCAGCGCGGGCAGCGTGGCCCCGGTCACGAGAATGGACCGGAGACGGAAGCGTCCGCCGGCGAGCAGGCGGCGCACGACCAGCGAGCCCTCCGCGACGAAGAGGCCAGCGGGCACCCGGCTGTCGAGCCGGGGCAGATGACGGTAGGGCGCGACCCTCGGATCCTCGGGGTCGTCGATGGACTCGATGCGGGGAAAAGCCATGGGCCCCCATGGTGCCCCGAGGGGAGAAGCAAGGGAAGAGGCAGGCACTGCACAAGGCCTTCAAGACGGCGGTGAGCGGCCGGCCGGGCCCGGTGCACGTCGACCTGTCCCTCACCATCCAGGCCGAGCGCGCGGACCTGGAGGTGCCCGACCCGAGCCTGCACCGGGTGCCCGGGCGCCAGCGCGGCGACGCCCAGCAGATCCTCCGGGCGGCGGAGCTGCTCGCCGGCGCCCGCCGTCCGGTCATCGTCTGCGGCAGCGGGGCCAAGATGTCCGGCGCCTCGGCGGAAGTCCTGGCGCTCGCCGAGCACCTGGCGGCCCCGGTGGGCTGCGCCCATCGCGGCAAGGGCGTGATCCCGGAGGACCATCCGCTGGCGCTGGGGCTCGTCGGGGCCGAGGCGCGA